>CAZLYS010000268.1:0-6409 GCA_964563415.1 uncultured Halomicronema sp. | reverse complement strand
CGCCCAAGGCGACGACATCACTGCCCTGGTAATCGCTATAGGCATCGCGAAACCCGCAGGCTTCTTTCGTGCAACCAGGGGTGTTATCACGCGGATAAAAGTACAGTACGACCCACTTGCCCTGGAGATCTTGCAGCTTAACGGAGTTCCCCTCAGCATCTGGGAGGGCAAAGTCAGGGGCTGAGTCGCCAACATTCAAAGTCATGAAGCTTAAGTAAATCTAAAACAGCTTTCCTGACATTCTATACCGCTGCCACAAGCTTAACGTCGTACGTTATTATGAACTCATAACGAATACGCTTTGATGTATTGCGACCAGGAGAAATCGTTCTTCCGCAGTAATAGCATGCGTTAATGTGAAAAGGTTTTTTGAGATGCTGCCAGCGATCGCGGCGGCTCTCTTTTCACAACTCTCCAAAAAATTTGATTGCTGCCCAATCGACGCTCTATCTTATTTACCTGACACGAGACTGTTATGACTGCAACTGTGCAAAAAAATCCGCTGCTCATTGGTCAAGGGTTACCCCCCTTTAAGGAGATTCAGCCCGAGCATATCAAGCCTGGCATTGATGATCTATTGGCGACCCTGGCTGCTGAGTTAGAGTCGCTAGAAGCCGCCGTTGAGCCGACTTGGTCAGGTTTGGTGGAACCCCTGACGCAGCTCGAAGAGCGATTGAGCTGGAGTTGGAGCATCATCGGCCACCTGATGGGGGTTAAAAATAGTCCTGAGCTGCGAGAAGCCTATGAAGCTGTGCAGCCTGACCTGGTGCAATTTGCTAACCGCATGGGACAAAGTCAGCCGTTGTACAAGGCTTTCAAGCAAATTCGTGAAGGCGGTCTGTGGGGCGATTTGACCTCTGCCCAACAGCGGATTGTTGAAGCGGCCATTCGGGATGCGGAACTCTCTGGGGTCGGTTTAGAGGGGGAAACCAAAAAGCGATTCAACCAAATTCAGCAAGAATTGGCGGAACTCTCCACCAATTTTTCTAATCATGTGCTGGATGCCACTAAAGCTTTTCAACTGACGCTGCAGACTCCTGAAGAGATTGACGGCTTACCTCAGAGCCTGTTGGGATTAGCCGCCCAAGTGGCGAAAGGGGCTGGCCATGAAGCGGCAACGGCAGCGACCGGGCCATGGATAATCACGCTGGACTACCCCAGCTATGTGCCCTTTTTGCAGCACAGTCGTCGTCGTGACCTGCGCGAACAGGTTTACCGAGCCTTTATCTCTCGGGCGGCCTCTGGCGAGTTGGATAATCAGCCGATCATTGAGCGCACGTTAGAACTGCGTCAACAAGTGGCCGACATCTTGGGCTATGACACCTATGCTGATCTCAGCATCGCGCGCAAAATGGCACCCTCAGTAGCGGCTGTTGAGCAGCTGATGGAAGAGTTGCGTAGTGCCAGCTATGATGCTGCTACCCAAGAACTTGAAGAATTGACAGCGTTTGCTCGCGATCGCGGCTTTACCGAAGACCTGAAGCAGTGGGATGTGCCCTTTTGGTCTGAGCGGATGCGCGAGGAACTGTATGGTCTCAACGATGAGGAGTTGCGCCCTTACTTCCCCTTACCCCAGGTACTGGATGGTCTGTTTGCCCTCGCGAAGCGACTATTTGGCGTGACGATCGCGCCCGCCGATGGCGAAGCGCCCGTCTGGCATCCAGATGTCCGCTACTTCCAAGTGATGGGGGAAACCGGGGAGGCGATCGCCCACTTCTACCTCGACCCCTACAGCCGTCCAGCAGAGAAACGTGGCGGTGCCTGGATGGATGACTGTGTGAATCGGGGCAAATTTAAGGGCCAGGTGCGTCTGCCGGTGGCCTATCTGGTGTGCAACCAGTCACCACCAGTGGATGGCAAGCCTAGCCTCATGAATTTCCGTGAGGTGGAAACCCTATTCCACGAATTTGGCCACGGTCTACAGCACATGCTCACTACAGTGGATGATGCTGGTGCAGCGGGCATTAACAATGTGGAATGGGATGCCGTAGAACTGCCCAGCCAGTTTATGGAGAACTGGTGCTACCACCGCGAGACCTTGTTCAAACTAGCTCGCCATTATGAGACGGGTGCTCCCCTACCGGAGGATCTGTATCAGAAGATTTTGGCGGCCCGCAACTTTATGACCGGCAGCGCGATTTTACGTCAAGTCAACTTTGGCTGGCTCGACATTGAGTTGCACCATCGTTATCAGCCCGGTGGCAAAGAAACCATTTGGGATGTGCGCGATCGCCTGGCAACAAAAACAACCGTGATGCAGCCTTTGCCCGAAGATGCCTTTCTCTGTGGATTTGGCCATATCTTTGCGGGGGGATACGCCGCTGGCTACTACAGCTACTTTTGGGCAGAAGTCTTGAGTGCGGATGCCTTTGCCGCCTTTGAAGAAGCTGGACTAGAAGACGACAGCGCCATTACTGAGACTGGCCGTCGGTTCCGGAATACGGTGTTAGCACTGGGGGGCAGTCAGCATCCAATGACTGTCTTTAAGTCTTTCCGAGGGCGCGAACCTAGCACTCAAGCTCTCTTGCGCCATCGGGGACTAGCCACTGCCGCTTAACAACAGCCCGACATTTCCTGGATTCTGAGAATGCAGAAAACGTGGCAGTCATTACGATTACCACGCTTTCTGCCTATAGTCTGAGAGGTTTGTTAAGTTACATATCGCTTTTGCGATGAGCACTTCTTTTTTGTGTAAAGAGCGTTATGTTAGATGGCAACTATAGATCCACTTAAATCAAACCGATAAATTCAAAACTTGAATTCAAAAGATAATTCTGGGCCTGGCAACTGCCGGGCTTTTTTTTGCCAAAAATTTGGGGCCGATGCTACTCGACCCCAGGCATACTCTGTATGAAGTTGACTGCTAGCGAGCGATCGCTGCCCGATTAACGGTTTTTAGGGCTTCTGCCAAGCGGCGAACTGCAGCCACCATCGCTAACTCATTGTCTAGCTTGTTGACTGCGGAGCCAACCCCAATACCGGCGGCCCCAGCGGCGATCGCCATTGGCGCTGTCACATCTGACAGGCCCGACGCACACAACACCGGCACCGATACCACACGGGAAATCTCGCGAGCCGCTGCTAGTGTGGGCGCGGCTTTTTCAATCAGACCCAGGGTGCCGCTGTGGGTGGGAGTACTGCTGGTGCCACCTTCCGTTTGAATGATGTCAGTACCCGCTGCCACCAGAGCTTCAGCCAAGGCGACTTGCTCATCGAGCGCAAGGATGTGGGGCACGGTGACAGAGAGAGTGATTTCTGGCAGCAGGGTACGAGTTTGCTGGGTCAGGGCTAACACCTCATCCGCCTCAAACCGAATGCCTTGAGCGTAAAAGGCATCGAAATTACCAATTTCAATGAGATCGGCTCCTGCTGCGACGGGGGCCACAAAGGCGTCGGCCTCAACCGCAGAAACGCAGATTGGCAGGTCAGTCAGTTCCTTTGCCATCCGTACCAGGTCAGCATCCGCAGCAATATCGAGAAAAGTGGCACCGCCTTTATCAGCTGCACGAACGACTGCAGCAACGCGATCGCGATCGAAGTTAGTGAGACCGCTAATGATTTTCAGTGCCTGGCCTTGGGCAAATGCCGTTTGAAGCTTGGCTTGCATCGTCAAAGAATCCCCTTAATCAGGTTCGTAACTTGCCCTATTTTGCCATCCCCTGGACGGGGCGGTAGTGTTCTTGATAGAGAGCTACATTTCATTAGACATCGTAGTTATGGCAAGGCTAGCAGCGATACTGAATTATCTTGATGGAAGTGAGATATTGCAGCGTAGTGCTGGCGCAATAATTTTTCTACTTGCGAGGTCGAGCAGTTACCTAGACGAATCCAAATGACTTTTGGTGGATTACCTAATGCCAAGCTCAAATCGTGCATATCTGCGTCTTTCGAGACGATCACCAGATCGTGGTCTTTGGCGTAATCCCAAACGGTGCTGTCATCCGTGGACTTCATGCCAATATCCCGAACATGCAGTGAGTTAGGAAACAGTTCACTCAAACGACTCGGCAACTTTGGTGACAAATTTTCGTCAAAAAATAGCCGCATAACGATTAGGAGGCCGTCATAAATCGGCGTTCACGGTCAGCCGCATAAGCAATACATGCTTTCAAATCTTCTCGTGTCAGGTCGGGAAAATCATCAAGAATTTCCACCTCAGTCATCTCAGAAGCCAAATACTCCAGCACTTCATACACTGTGATTCGCAAGCCTCGCACACAAGGCTTACCACCGCGCTTTCCGGGTTCGACTGTAATGTAGTCCTTGTAGTCCATTAAATTCGATGATTTATTTTTTACTCAGCTTCACCAGTGGAAATTGCTATTGACTCCACTGCGGTCAATATATCTACATGAGATAAAGTATATCTACATGAGACACAGTAAGGCTCATCACCCAAAATTGTTGGACTGCTAGGGTTTTTCAGCGCGTTGCAATCGCCTTAGGACATTGCTTGTTTTCCAGTGTCCTCGTCTCAGTTATTGTGGCCTACGCTTACGGAATTTCGATATTGTAGGGGCATTTCTCTTTTGGCCACAGGTCAGTATCAGCCATTGGCAACTGTAAATCCGATGCTGCGGCAGACAGAAACTGTGCTCCTATTCCAAGTGACTGATGAATGTAAACTGCAGTATCTCTCGTCACATTGCAGAATACATCGTCATAAAACTTACGTCCGCGGACGCTATGCTGCTGGAGGGCAATCTGCCGATTCCCGCTGGGAAAGTTTGAGCTTGCTCTCCACACAGGATGTCCCTCACCATTGAGTTCCCAAAGGCGAATGCGACCACCAGTGTGTCTCAATACGTTGCCAATCCACTGAAGAGCAGCGCACCAATCTCCATATCCAAACTTATCGCGATATGCCCAAAAGTCTCCTTCACCGTTGTTGGTTCGCAGAACTGGAGCAACATGCGAGCGATTAGGGTCCTTCTTATACATCCATTGGATAATATCTTGGCATTTTTTAAAATCTTCTAGCCCCTGGTTGAGGTACTTGTCTCGATCAGTATCAGACTCTGCTTTAAAGAACTGGTTAATCGCCTCAGTAAAAGGAACCCAAGTCTTGGTCCAGACAGGGTCGACCTCGACCTCCTCTTCCCAAATGACGCCACCAGTTTTCAGATCGAGCTTCGCCTCAACTACTCGACCGTAAGCGTTCGGTTTGGGTGGCTGTTGACTAATACTCGACCGTAAGCGTTCGGTTTGGGTGGCTGTTGACTAACTAGTACCTGTCGAACGATAGTGCAGATTATGTCGCCATTAACGATGTTCACTTCTGTGACAACATGATCTTGTTCGGCAGGCCGCCAGGCACGTTTGCGGGTGAGGTTTTGCGACATTAGACAATGTAATCTGAATACGATCAATAAAGTGAATCATGAACGAGGGCCGTTCGAGCATTGTGCAGCTGTGACTGAGTCTAGACAATTCTTAGCCAGATCGTACAGTTGCATTCTGCATATTCAAAGTAGCCAAGATGGTCTGCAGACCATCAAAACAGTACGCTCATATTAATTGGCAGCGTGAAAACTTCATCTTTAGTTGGTGAATCTCATCAGCCAGCCATAGTGCGAGAAATATAATCGTTAATCAGTTTTCCTGTCGAGCATCTAGTACAACATGACTTGTAAAATCTCGCTTAGGCTAGCATCCTAAACGCTGTTAAGAGGAATGCTGACTCTGCCAAGCTCTTATTTGTCAACCTATGAGTGACGTGTCCCCTACGGAAAAAACGCCGGACTGGAGTCGGCTACAGCGAGCTTTGATGGTCGAAGCCGATCGCGGCTTTAATGATCTGGAAGGTCACCAGCAGCGGTTTAGCGAGTTTTTGCAGGGGGAACTATCGTCGCCGCCGAAGCCGCTGGCCGCAGACAAGGCGGGGGTGTGGCGATCGCTGGCGGCAGACTATGGCCGCTACGGTGAGATGAGTTTTGCGGCGCGACAGTATCTCGTGGCCGAGACCCGCAAAACGATTTACGAAACCCAAAAATCGCTGGAGCAGGCTAAACCGGTCACTCAAAATGTGGCAACAGCTCAACCTTCAGCCCCTAAACTTGCACAACAGAAGGGCAAAAGTGTCGGGAAACAGCAAGCCGAAAAAGTGTCTCCGACGGCCTCAACCACCTCGGCTTTTAAAGGCAGCACCTCACCGCTAGAACAGCCTGCCACATATCTCAAAGGCGTTGGTCCCAAGAATGCGGAACGCTTAGCTAAGCTGGGCATCTTCACCGCGTTGGATTTGCTGCACTATTATCCCCGTGACTACATCAACTATGCGCAACAGGTCGCCATTCGCGAATTGCAGCCGGGGGAAACGGTGACGCTGGTGGGTTCAGTGGCGCGATCAAGTTGCTTTAGCAGTCCCAAAAATCCCAACTTGACGATTCAAGAGCTGGTGCTCAAAGAC
>CAZLYS010000267.1:0-6412 GCA_964563415.1 uncultured Halomicronema sp. | reverse complement strand
TATCCCATCAACGACTTGGCCAAACCCCGCTACTGTCAGCATGGCAATGCCCGTTTGCAGGACGGCCTGATTAGCCGGATCGTTGACATCTAAATAGAGACTGATAAGCGGAGTCGGGAACAGGACAAATACTACGCCAAAGACAAACATGACCGTAACGGTGAGACTCACGCTTACCATCGCGGCTCGCTGTACCCCCTGCCAGTCGCCGCGACCATAGCATTGCCCAACTCTTGCCGTGGCCGCATAAGACATGCCCAATGGCAACATAAAGACCACCACCACCGTTTGTAGTGCCAGTTGCTGAGCTGCCAAGACGTGAGTGCCGATCGCCCCCACCATAAAAGTCATCACGGTGAACAGGCCATTTTCTAAAACCGTCACGACGCCAATTGGGAAACCCAGGAACAATAACTGTTTAATGACCTCAGGGCGCAGTCGCAGCCATTGCTCAAATAGTCGATAAGGCTGCAAGAAACCCCGCCGATGGTAAACGACATACCCGATTAGGCCCAGGCACATCAGGCCATGTGCCAGCGCACTCGCGATCGCCAGCCCTTGTAGCCCCATTGCCGGAAAGCCCAGTTTGCCAAAGGCCAGCACGTAGTTACCGAGGACATTCAACACATTTGCCCCCAGCATGATCACAAAAATAGGGCGCGTTCGGGCTAGGGCAGTGATCGTGCAGCGCAACACTGCAAACCAAAGGGCGGGCAAAAATGCCCAGCAGATGATGCTCAGATACGTATCCGCTAAGGCAATAACTTCTGGAGCCTGCCCTAGCGATCGCATCACATCGCCGAGGTTGCCAATAATGGGTACTACAGGTAAAGCAATTAGCAGTGCGAGCCAGAGTCCTTGACGGGTCACCTGCCCGACGCGTTCAGGGTGCTGGGCTCCATAAGCCTGAGAGGCGAGGGGGCTGACGCTAGAAATGATGCCAATGCCTGTCATGAGGATGGCCATAAAAATCATGACCGCTAGCCCCCCAGCAGCTAATGCATCTTGACCTAGCCGCCCCATCATCAGCGTATCGACAAAGCCCGTTAACGCTTGAGCGACTTGGGCACTGGCCAAGGGGAATGCCAATTTCAGAAAATCATGAATTTCGCTCTGAGTCGCTGGGGCAATCGCAAATGATTTCATACCCACACCCTACACGTTCTCTTATCAGCTTGCGTAACCGATTCATCCTGGGCTGTAATTGGTTCAAGAATGTCCGCGATATCCTTGAGCTAAGTGGGTTGCTCCTAAGCTCGCAGGTCTAATGTAGAGGTGGCTAATGATGATTGATTTAGGGGGACAGTGGCTGATGAATGATCAACAAATGGTCACAGCAGAACCAGATGTGTGCTCTTGCAACAGGGGGGCTGAAGTCAAGGTTAGAAGGCGTGCTCACAGCATTCTTTTTGGGATTTATAAAGGGGCAACTGTTCATTAACACTGTCATCAGTGATCGCCATCAGTAAATATGAGGGACTGCAATCTGAGGTGAGAGACAACCTATCTCTGAGCCCCAATTTTGCCGTCTTTCACAGGGAACGTCTCGGGGAATCATCTGCCATATGTCTTCAACTCAAAATCTGCTTGGGGGACGCTATCAATTTCTTGAAGCGCTGAGCGTTCATCCATCAGGAAGGACGCTTCTCGTGGCAGATGCGCATTATCCAGGCCATCCCAAATGTGTCGTCCGCGAACGGCGTCTCACAACTCGGAACCCGACAAAACGGCAGACCATGATTGGGCGACTGCACCAAAAGGTGGCGATTTTAGAAGCCATTGGCCAGCACCCCCAGATTCCTAAGACTTTTGTTGCTTTCGATGAGGCACAAAGTTTTTACATTGTGCAGGAGTTTATCCCTGGGCAATCACTTCTACAGATACTCGCTGATCGTCAACGTTGGTCTGTTGCCGAGGCGATCGCCTTTTTGCGAGAAGTGCTACCGATACTGCAGTTTGCCCAAGACCATCAGGTCATTCATGGCAATCTCAAACCTTCGAAATTCGTGCGTCATCAGTCGGAGCACCGATGGAGCCTATTGGATTTGGGGTCGAGTAAAAATATTAGTCAACAGCCTGCCAATAGCCACTCAACCGAAAACCACAACGGCAACTCGACAGCGCTGCCGAT
This sequence comes from uncultured Halomicronema sp., assembly GCA_964563415.1. Lineage (GTDB taxonomy): Bacteria > Cyanobacteriota > Cyanobacteriia > Phormidesmidales > Phormidesmidaceae > Halomicronema. The sequence goes on along the minus strand of CAZLYS010000267.1, from coordinate 4,281 downwards.
TTATTGGGCACCGGAACAGCTACAACACCAGCGGCAGTTTTGTAGTGACTACTATGCTTTGGGCATGATCGTGATTCAAGGACTAACGGGGCAAGCTCCCGAACAGTTACCGAATGCGCGGACTCCGGCGCGCCAAGAGCGGTTGACGGCGTTACTGCGAGAAGTGCCTGATTTGCCGCCGCCACTCGGCACCCTGCTGCTGCAGATGGTGGATTCTCTGCCCCAACGACGTTATCAAAAAGCTACCGATATTTTGCATGACTTGGAGCGTTTGCAAGCTGCGGTAACCTTGACCAACACCTCAGTTGCGGGAGGCCTCGCGCCCTTGGCAGCCCATTCAGTTGAAATTGTGCCGCATGATCGCAGCACTGAGCGCTCTCCCCGTTCTTGGTTATGGCCGCTGTTAGGCACTGGAGGATTGCTAACTCTCATCAGTATCACAGCAGCGATTGTGATCTTCCAGTTGCCGCAGCGTTGGGCTGCTCAGCAACATGTGGTGACTGCCGAAGCGATTGCCGATGAGGAGCCTGACGAGGCGATCGCGGCCTATACCCAGGCTCTAGAGTACCTGCCCAATCAGCCCACCGCGTTAGCCGCTCGGAGTCGCTTGCACTTTGAACTGGGAGATTCACAGGCCGCATTGGCCGATATTTCTGAAGCGATCGCACAAGCCCCAGACAATTCAGCCTATGTCTACGATCGGGCCAACGTCCGCTTTGCTGTGGGCGACATTCAAGGGGCGATCACCGATTACACCCAGGCCATTGACCTAGACCCCACCTTTCCCAAGGCGTATGTTAATCGGGGTAGCGCTCGGGCTGACTGGGGCGATGATCGAGGCGCGATCGATGATTACACCCAAGCGATTGAACTGGCGACCACCATCGAAACTGAAGCGGCTGCCCATCTCAACCGTTGTTTGTCCTATTCCAATTTGGGCGAGCAGGAACTAGCACTGAGTGACTGTTCTGCAGCGATTAATCAGCGCCCAAGCCATGCTCTGGCTTATCAAAATCGAGGCTTGGTACGACGGCGGTTAGGCGATTTTCAAGGCTCGCTGCAGGACTACAATATCGCTATTCAAATTGATCCCAATAGCCCTGATCCGTTTTATAACCGCGGCATCACTCGACAAGCCTTGGATGATGCCCCCGGGGCGATGGCGGATTTTAGCCAGGCACTCGAAATCGACCCCAACTACGTATTCGCGCTTTATGATCGCGGGTTGCTGCATGCTGCGATGAATAATCATCCGGCCGCGCTGCAGGACCTTCAAACGGCGTCTCAAGTGTGTCTCGACTTGGGACGCACGGGTTGCTACGACGATGCACAGTTCCAAATGTCTCAACTGCAAAAACTCGTGAACACAGAACCTGAGGCAGGCCCACCAGAATCGTTGCCTGGCGAGTAACGTTTTATCGATATTCCCGAAATCGATAAGATAATGAGGCTATTCCTCTAAGCCTAAATTCGTTTATGGTCGCCGTCTCCGCTGCTCAACCTCGCATCCAGTTTTTGCAAACGCCGACTTCGCAAGCTTGGGTCGAGCAGGCGATCGCTAATCTCGACATGATTTTGCTCGATCATTCTCACTGTGAGCGCAAAGCGGCTGGCGTGGCGCTGAACCTGATGTGCCGTTATCCCTCTAGTGAAAAATTGGTGAGGGCTCTGACCGCGATCGCCCAAGAAGAACTGAGCCATTTCGAACTGGTAAACCAGTGGCTCGAACGTCGCGAGGTCCCTTTGCGACCGCTGCCTGCCCCGCCCTACGGTGCTGGACTCAGCAAACAAGTGCGCCGCGAAGAACCGTTAAGAATGCTCGATTCGCTACTTGTTGCGGCCCTCATTGAAGCCCGTAGTCACGAGCGGCTAGGCCTACTGGCAACCCACTGCCCAGAGCCAGATCTGGCCCAGTTTTATGGCAGTCTGATGGCCTCCGAGGCTCGACACTATGGGGCTTATTGGGTGCTGGCAACCACCTATTTTGATCGAGAAACCGTTAATCACCGCCTAGAAGCACTTTCTGTTGTCGAAAGTGCTCTCCTGACGACCTTGCATCCGGAACCGCGCGTCCACAGTTGAAGTTGTCAGAGAACCGCATTGGGGGCGATCAAATCGCCAATCATGCCATGCTGCTGTTTTCTCGGAATCGCGATCGCCTGCGTCCAGTCAGATTTCTCACCCTGGTTGTGGGGGGAATGCTGAGTTCTGCATGTGTAGCCCCCCTCACACTGACTCCCTCGGTGAGTGCTGAGCCGCTTTGTCCATTTGAGGGGACTGAGATGAGGCTAGAAGTGCAGGCGGCGATGCCGAATCCAGATTTACTGCAATCGGTTGAGGTCATTGTTGCCGAGCGAGTAGCTGAATTGGCAGTCTCTCCGACAGCTGTGTTCATTAATGAGTGGGGGCAAATTCAGATACAACTGCCAGTTGCAACCGATATCGAGCAAGCGACGCAACTGCTGAGCAGTCAGGGCGCATTGACATTTCGACCGCAAAAAGCAGGAATCCCGATGACGGACTTAAATGTATTGCTCAGTGAACGGCAGACCATTCCCAATACAGACGAAGTTGCGCTTGAGGCCGTGAATACGGCAATTTTGGCCCTGTTTGATGAGCCCCAAATCCAAAGTGGTGATGTGAGGGATGCATCGACCAACTTTGAGACATTTAACCAATTTGGGGAAATAAGAGTCGAATTTAATGCCGCTGGAGCAGAAGCCTTTACCGAACTGACCCGCGAGATCGCCGGTACCGGGAGATCGGTGGGCATTTTTGTGGATGATGAACTGATCAGTGCCCCGATCGTCGACAGTACCTACGCCGAAACGGGGATTACCGGTGGCGAGGCAGTGATTACTGGGGCTTTTTCAACGACTGAAGCTGAGGCGATCGCAACCCAGATTCGGAGTGGGGCCTTTCCGGCACCGACTGAAATAGTGAGCTTGCAAACAGTTGTACTCGATGAAGCGTGCGAAATAGTTGTCCACGATCAGCTTTAGACCTGAACTCTTGGCGGGCCTTTGACTCTAGCTCAAAAGCCGATCAGCTACCTTTTCGCAGGCAGATTCATAGCAGAATTCGGAATGCTGAAGTCGGAAGTCGGAATTAAAAGGTCTGTCAGCTGACGATTACAGCGCTATAGAGCAACCTAAACAAACTGTGGTTTATACCCTGCATCGCATTCATTGATGCGTAGTGCATAGCCAATCATCCACCTTTTAGCGGCAACACCGTGAGCCTCAGACATCCAAAACGCAATTGATCTAGCGTTTACGGCTTGGTTAGCAGGGTTTGCGGCAATGTCTGCATGACCCGCTGGAAGATCGCTGGATTATCTAAGGTGAAGGACACCATGACCGCTCCTTGGATGGCAACGAGCGCATCTTCGCCCCGTTGCTGAGCGATCGCTTCATCTAGACCCGCCTCTAGCAAGACAGTGGTGATGGCCTCAACCCAAGCGGCAAGGGTGGCCTTGATCTGGGAATGACGTAGCTCTTGCCCCGTCCCCGATTGCAAAATTGCCAACAGACAAGGTTTGGTGCCACCCGCATAAAGTTCGTCCAAGCGATCGCACATCTTTTGCAGTCGTTCCTCTGGGTTGCCTGTTGCCGCGAGGAGCGATAACACATGTTTCTGCAGCCAGCTGTCGGAATAACAGAGCACCGACGCCACCATGTCATCTTTGCCACCGGGGAAGTGGTGGTAGAGGCTCGCCTTACCTAAGCCGGTCGCCTCCGAAATTTTGGAGAGGGTTGCACCGTCATAACCGTATTGGCGAAACAGCTTGAACAAATTTGGAATGTAAGTCTCCTTGGGCATTACCAGCAGATCTCAATGCAACTGTTGACAGTATACCAAACGATCGGTACAGTGGATTCATGTGGAACCGAACGATCGGTTCAGTCGCTTAAATCTCACACCGTCTCTTGGAGGTTGCTATGCAACTGACTAAACGAACGCTCGCACAGCGCACTGGTCACGTTTATGATGCGCTGGTGGTTGGGGGTGGCGCAGCTGGCCTCTCTGCCGGTATTTATTTGCAGCGCTACCTGCTCTCAACACTGATCATCGATAAGGGCAAAGCTCGCTCTTTTTGGATGCAGGAGTTGCATAACTACTTAGGGCTGCCCCCAGAAACGCCCGGTCGAGAAGTGCTCAAGCAGGGCAAAGACCATTACCTTTCACTCGATGGTGATCATCTCAATGCCTATGTAGAAGAGGTGGTTGATGAAGGTGATACCTTGGCGGTAAAAGTCCGCATCGGCCGCCAAAACCCCA
>CAZLYS010000266.1:0-6418 GCA_964563415.1 uncultured Halomicronema sp. | reverse complement strand
GCCAGTCAAGGGCTTTAAGCTGATCAATCGGTTGAAATTCTCGCGCCTTCATCCACTGATCCAATGGCATGCCATTAATTTTTTCCATCACATAGCCGTAGATTGGCTCGGAGGCATCTTCGGGTGAATGGCAGAAGTAACTGTTAGCCTTCGCTTTAGGGATACCCGGATGATTAAGCAGGCTCAATACTTCAGCTTCGCGTTGAAAGAGTTCAACCGCTTTTGGAAAGTCTTCGAGCAGCACTTTCAAGACTTTGACAGTGCCGTTTGACTGGATTTCCCAGGTCTGGCCAAACCCACCCTGACCAAGCTGCCGAATCAGTTGGTACTGACCATTCAGTTGTAAACCCGGCTCAAGCATGGTGTTGCTCTTGTCAACCAGTAGTTGTTGGTGAAGTCGAGGAACTATTTATTGTTTAGAGTGATGCTTGACATATTTTTCAACGGTCGGCTGTAGGGAATAGACCGTCACGTTGTCTTGTTTTGCTTGTTCGAGGAGCGATCTCCGACTCAGAGAATTTACAACGGCCATCAACTCAGACTTTCGTATTTCTGCCGCAATGCTCTCGAAGATATCAGACAAGGTTATAGATGCATTGTGTTGGGAAATCACTGTAATGACCTCCTGCTCCATGGGGGAGAGACGCTTGAACTGTTGATGCAGCAGATATTTGAAGTCTCCTAAAAATAGAGTATTTTGGGCCAAAAACTCAGCGACACTGCCGCCAAAGAGTTCATGAATAGTCGCAGCAATAATTCTGAGCGCTAGAGGATTACCCGAATAAGCTGATATCAAATCATCCCAACAGTTTTCGTCGGATAATTTTTCGTGAGTCAAGATTGATTTGGACTCCTCTCCTAACCCCTCTAATCGGTAAGAGCGAACAGGCATGTCAGGACCACTAATTCGAGAGGCCTCTCGAAGTTTCTCCCAGCTGGTAAGAATAATGCAGCTTTGATGAGGTTCTTCTTCCAAACGTCTCAGCAGTTCGCCGTAACTTTCAAACCCTTCCTGATATTTACCCGATAATTCACCACCACTGAGAATCGCCTGCACATCGTCAAAAACCAAGAGACAGCGATGAGCCTGAAGGTATTGGATAAGGTGAGAGACTAGCCCTGATGAAGTTAGCTGAGAAGCATCAGGGGGCAAACAGTTCAGAAACTCCAAGATGTTGGTTAACAAGGTCTGAATATCTGGCTGGTTGCGGAGCGATCGCCAAACTAAGCACTCAAATTCCTCTTTGATGTCGTGGACCAATTTTGCCGCTAAAGAGGTTTTGCCAACACCACCTAAGCCATACAGCACTATCGTGCGGCAGGAGTCTGTTAACGCCCATTGTTTAAGCAGGGCAAGTTCAGTGGTGCGATTGTAGAAGATCGAAATATCCGGCTGGCTATCCCAACTCTCATGGCCTTGAGGTAAGGAAACGATTGAGTTCCGGGATAGGGTTTGCCTGGTATCACCAGTTTGGGCTAATTCTTGAACGCGATATCCAGCTTGCTCTAACAGCCGAGGTACCCAGCGCCAATTTTTGACCTGAGCAGCTTGGCTGGCTTGCTCGTGCAACTGATTGGCAATTAAATCCTCAATGTAGCGGTACACAAATTTTGATAGACACTGCCGTACAGTATCTGCCTCCACATGGCACTGCTGGGCAATTTTGCTGGGACTGTAGCCACAAAGTAAGCCACGCAAATATTTTTGTTCGGTCAATGTCAGCCCACTGCCCTTGGCCATGCCCAGGTCGTGATAGAGGGGCTCTAGATGCCAGTTCTGCGCTGCTCCAGCAAAGCTCTCTGCGGCAACTGTCATGGTTTAATCCATCACCAAGACACTACGCAGCGATCTTAACGTAGCAATTCTCAGCATCCAACCCATGGAGTTCTCCATGGCAGTTCTCCATGCTGCCTCCATGAAATTTGCTACAGCATGAGGCGATTCATTTCTCTACTTTCAATATTCTGAGTTCAAGTTAAGTGCGAGTGATCGTTTCTATACCCATGGAATTAAAGAATTGCATGAGGTAGTAAAGCCCAAAAACACTTAGGAGACATAAAGTGATGTTCAAGCAAGCAATCAGAATATTTGGCTTATCGGTATTGTCCACAGCTTCCTTAGCCTTACTTAGTAAGCCAGTTTTAGCTACAGTGTATGTCAGCGAGCGAGCGAATAGTAATCCTAATGCAGAATTTCGGCATCGCATCCAATGTAGTGGAGGCTCTTTTGTGACGGGTATGGTTGTTGATGAGCAAGGTGGATATGGGGTGATTGATATTAAGTTCCTCTGCTCTAATGGTACTGAAACTACATGGGCCACTCAAAATCAAAATACAGAGAACCGATATATCAAGTATGGGAAATTGAGATCATTAAGAGCTTATGAACAACATAACTACGGTTTAATAGACTTTAAGTACTGGTCTGAGGGGGGTGATCAGGGCATCTTTACAGAAAATGCAAGATGGGATGATTATGGGACACTTGACTGTAGTAATAATCACGTAATTGGGGCTGAGATTTATGAGCAAAATGGGTACGGCGTAGTTGATATTGCGCTTGTCTGCCAGTCTTGATTTCTCAATTAACATATCTTTCGATTCGAGATTTAGAAAACCGATAGAATCTATGTTGTTGGCCGGATTTTGAGATGCCGTAGGATCTCTCCTTTTCCTCTAGAAGAGAAAGAAAAGGAGAGATTTTATTTGTATCTATAAGAGCTATACCAGCAAGATTTTTCCAATAAGTTAGTTCCCGCAAAAATTCCTGTTCGGTCAATGTCAGTTCATTACCTCTAAGAGGGTGTTTGAAAAGTTATCCAGCCGATGTTTGGATACTTGAAGTACCCAAAGCACTCACGATGGAATTGGCGTTTGGGGCCATGAATCGCTGGACACGGGTCATCTTTGCTGTGCAAAGCAACCCCTTTAAAACATCCTCTAATAATATCTAGGGCATTCTAGAGGGGATTTAGATTCTAGTGCTAGGCAGCTTCAGCAGAGCTTTCTGCGGCGACTGTCATGGCTCAATCCATCATAAAGACACTACGGGACGATCTTAACGTAGCAATTCTCAGTCTCCAACCCATAGAGAACTCCATAGCAGTTCTCCATGCTGCCTCCATGAAATTTGACACAGCATGAGGCGAAATATTCAGCTGATTTCAATATTCTGAGCTCAAGTTGATTAATAGTTTTTTGTTTTGGTTACCACAAACTCGTTGGCTCTTAAAAACAAGAAACTGACGATCAAATATTTGATGTAAAGAAACGATTGCCTATTTTTATCGGCAATAAGTAGCTCCTCGGCGGAGAAATTTCGAAGCAAATTCATTCTTGGCTGTAGAGCGTCTGACCACTGATGCCTCATTCATAAAAGACTTAATTCTCATGAACTTTGTCTTTTATACGGATTGGCAATGATTCTGAATTGGTTTAGCCCACTCTCACCTACCAAATCTTGGAGGATATAAGACTATGGCAGGGTTTTATGATGTTGACCGTTCCCCAGGTTCTTTGACAAAAAATGACACCATAAATTCAGCACAGAACGTTGGTTCGCTAAATAATGGAATGCATAGTTTCATTGGCACTATTGGCTCCAATAGCCCGTGGGATTACGTTGATGTTTACAGTTTTTCCTTGACAAACAACCAGAGTATAGGGGTATTTAGCCAAGGCAAAGCATTTGGCACAAATGCCAATGTAGCTGTTGAACTCTTTGACAGCAGCGGCACGAAGATGCTAGCAGGAAAAACCGGAGCGGGACTATTTACGCTAGATAATCTGCCTGTTGGCGACTACTTCTTAACGGTTAGCACAAATCTACTCCTTGATTATCAAGGGCGCGGCTACAGCCTCAAAGTTGATATTGGTGCCCCTGTCGGTCCTCCCCCTCCTCCTAAGAATGACGACGTCATATTTTATGGCGGTCAGGGAGATGATTTTTTCAGGGGTAGAGGCGGCAACGACAAACTCTATGGCGATTCAGGTAATGACACGCTTTATGGTGGCAAGGGCAACGATGAAATCGATGGTGATTCAGGTAATGACACGCTTTATGGTGGCAAGGGCAACGATAAAATCTATGGTGATCTTGGCAACGATCGCGCCTACGGTGCTTCCGGTAATGATGATCTCATTGGCTGGGATGGCGATGATTTTCTCAGCGGTGGTTCGGGCAATGATTATATCTTCGGTGATGATGGTCAGGACACAGCATATGGGGACGATGGCAGAGATTATCTAGCCGGTGGGAACGGCAATGACTTTCTCAGCGGGGGCTCAGGCCATGATCATATCTATGGTGATGCTGGCAATGATCGCGCCTTTGGTGAATCTGGCAATGATTTTCTCGCTGGGTGGACTGGCAACGACTTTCTCAGCGGGGGCTCGGGTCATGATCGTATCTATGGTGATGGTGGCCACGACACGGTATACGGAGATGATGGCAATGACATTATCTGGGGTGGGTCAGACAATCCTGACCTAAATCGTAAGTTTGGTTCTGGTAACGACAAACTCCACGGCGGTTCTGGTCACGACACGATTTACGGCGGCAACGGCAAAGATGAAATTTATGCTGATGCTGGCAACGACCACGCCTACGGTGAATCTGGCAATGATTTTCTCGCTGGGTGGACTGGCAACGACTTTCTCAGCGGGGGCTCAGGCCATGATCATATCTATGGTGATGGTGGCCACGACACGGTATACGGAGACGATGGCAATGACATTATCTGGGGCGATTCAGACAATCCTGACCTAAATCGTAAGTTTGGTTCTGGTAACGACAAACTTTACGGTGGTTCTGGTCACGACGCTATTTTGGGTGGTAAAGGCAACGATTTGCTTGATGGCGATTCCGGTAATGACAGGCTATACGGTGGCCCAGGCCATGATCGAATTTATGCTGGCGACGGTGATGATTTCGTCGCCGGGTCAGCAGGCAATGACTTTCTAGCGGGATGGTATGGCAATGACTATCTCGGAGGAGGTGGGGGAAATGATCGTATATATGGGGACGACGGGGACGACACTATCACTGGTGGATGGGGGCACGACATCATTTGGGGCGAGTCAGACAACCAAAAGCTTAACCAGAGTTTTGTAGGAGGCAATGATGAGTTAAGTGGCGGGTATGGCAATGACAGAATCTATGGCGGGAAAGGAGAAGATTTGCTTGAAGGCGATGCTGGTGATGACAAGCTATATGGCGAAGAGGGCAATGACACCATCGATGGTGGTAAGGGTAAAGATTACCTGAATGGTGGTTCTGGTGACGATATTTTAGTGGGTGGGGCTGATAACGATGTGCTTATAGGTGGCACTGGCGCTGACATATTTCGTTTCGCCTCCCGTAGAGATGGAGTGGCCCAAATCAGAGACTTTACCCAGTCACAAGGCGACAAGCTGCAGTTGATGACTCGTGGGTTTGGTGGTGGTCTTGTTGAGGGGCTTTTGGATGCTAATCAGTTTGTATTGGGCTCAGTTTCCACTACTGCCAATGACCGACTCATTTACAACCAATCTACTGGCGCACTCTTCTTTGACGCTGACGGCACGGGGGCTAGTGACCAAATCCAGATTGCATCTCTATCAAATAAAGCCACTCTCACCCATGCAGACATCCTTATAGCGACTTAATTGAGTGCAGCCTTGGTTTGTAAATTCCCATAACGCAAAAAGCTCAAGTTCAGCCCCAAAGGCATCGAACCTGAGCTTTTTCTTGCATTTGCGCACAGAACAAGAATTCATAGCTCTAATCCCAAGGCAGCTGAGCCCTTGAAGTTCATTCTGACGAAAGATGTGGTAGATCCGTCAAACTGCTGACCTCACGATTCTGATGCATCCAGCCGCGCTCTCTGGTAGTAGCCTTTGGATTACCAAATAAAGGCGTGTGCTTCTACGGCACAGTGAGTAATTCATCCCAGCGTGTTGTGTACGGGGGCGATCTCCACCTCAAGCCATACCGGTGTCAACGAGCAGTATGCGCTCCCTGAGACAGCTTAGCCTTCAGCCCAGCTAATGCGGTCTTCACCATCAACCGTTCCTACTTCACCCTGACGGAACGCTTGCAGCCGGTCTTTGGATTCCTGCAGCCAGGCCTGATCAATTTTGTCTTGCCCCACACCCTTCAGGCTTTCCCAGAGGGCATTAATGAGCTGGAGCCTCTTGTAGGGAGAAAGGTTGAGGGCGGCATCTTTAAGAAGAGCGATATCGATTTCCATAGTTGAACGGTCCGTCAGCCTTTTATGGCAAGTCTAGTATTTTCACGCACATTGTGAGCCCCAGAGGTCTCCCCATAATGCAAATGCGATCGCCCACATTTGAGCTGCTGACTATGAATCAGCCGGTCAAATTGAATATAAGCCTTGCCAGGAGGAAATTAGAGATGTAATTGAAAGTTTTCTGTACT
>CAZLYS010000265.1:0-6418 GCA_964563415.1 uncultured Halomicronema sp. | reverse complement strand
CTGTTGCTTACAGGCTTTGAGAAGCCGTTGTAGTTCTGGACGGGGATCGTGCAGATGGCAATGATCAATGTAAATATGATCGACGGCATCCCCAAAATCCTCAGCGGCTAAGGTGGCAGGCCGGTAGGGTGGAATGCAGGCGTAGGCAAAGGTCAACATGCGTTTCTGAGGGGGCGATCGCACTTCTTTAGACTGCCAGGTTGTGCCTGCAGGTGGCCGAGTCTTAACGCCAAATTTAGGATGGCGAAGATTCCTCACCCAATTTGCCGTCGCTTCGCAGCGTTAGCGAACTATCTTAAAGAAAGGACGCACTTTTTCCAGAGTATTTATGACCGAGCCAGCAAAACGGATCTGTATTTTAGGGGGCGGTTTTGGTGGACTCTACACCGCTCTGCGCTTAAACTCCCTACCGTGGAGCACTCACGGAGCGGTAGAAATTGTGCTGATTGACCAGCGCGATCGCTTTTTGTTTGCTCCCCTGCTGTACGAATTAGTAACGGGTGAGCTGGCCACGTGGGAAATTGCGCCCTCCTATTCTGAACTGTTGGCCGACACCCGCATTCGCTTCATCCAAACGACGGTGGAAGCAGTGAACCAGGGGGAAAAACAGGTGCAACTGGGCACCGGAGAAACCCTGACCTATGATCGCCTGGTGCTCGCCGTGGGGGGTGAAACACCGATGGATATGGTGGCTGGTGCTGCAGATTACGCATTGCCCTTTCGCACGGTAGAAGATGCTCAGCGCCTGCAAGAGCGCCTGCGAGAGTTAGAAACCTCCGAGGCTGACAAAATTCGCGTGGCCATCGTCGGGGGCGGCTATAGCGGGGTGGAACTGGCGTGCAAAGTGGCCGATCGCTTGGGTGATCGCGGCCGGGTACGCCTGGTGGAACGGGCGGATGACATTCTGCAAACCTCTGCAGAGTTTAATCGCAAGGCAGCGCGTGATGCTCTCTCCGAGCGGGGCATTTGGCTTGACCTTGACACCACTGTTGATAGCATCACGGCCGATACCCTAACGCTGACCTATCGCGACCAGTCAGATGAGTTACCCGTCGATATTGTGCTGTGGACGGTGGGTACCCGAGTCGTCCCCTTGCTCGATACGATGGATTTGCCGCGCAATGAGCGGCAGCAGATTCAGGTGGAGCCAACACTACAGGTCATCGGTCATCCCGACATTTATGCCCTCGGAGATTTGGCTGATTGTAAGGATGCGACTGGTCAACAAGTCCCCACCACAGCGCAATCGGCTCTGCAGCAGGCCGACTATGCCGGGTGGAATCTGTGGGCCAGCCTCAGTGATCGCCCGCAATTGCCCTTCCGCTATCAGCATTTGGGCGAAATGATGGCCCTCGGGGTCGAAAACGCCACCCTCACCGGCTTAGGAATCAAGCTGGATGGCCCTCTGGCTCATGTGGCGCGGCGGTTGACCTATCTGTATCGAATGCCTACCCTGGATCATCAGATTCGGGTGGGGCTGAACTGGATTCAGCAACCGCTTCGAGACTTGTTATCGATGTAGCGATCGCAATGGAAAAGCCCAAAGTTATTTTTGTCGATGCGGTTGGCACCTTGTTCGGGGTGGATGGCAGTGTGGGGCAAGCCTACGCTACCATCGCTGAGCGGTTTAATGTCGAGGCGGACGCTGCAGCCTTGAATGATGCCTTCTTCAAGCACTTTGGAGAAGCGGAGCCGATGGCGTTTCCAGGCGTCGAGCTGACCCAGATTCCCGCTTTGGAATATGCCTGGTGGCAGGCGATCGCAGCAAAGAGTTTCGCGGCTGTGGACAAACTAGACGCCTTTGAAGATTTCGATGCCTTCTTTGCCGATCTCTACGCCTACTTTGCGGGCGCTGAACCTTGGGTCGTCTATCCTGATGCTTACCATTCTTTAGAACGTTGGAAGGCCAAAGATATTGAATTAGGGGTGATTTCGAACTTTGACTCGCGGATCTTTACAGTCCTAGACTCGCTCGCCCTTGCTGACTTCTTTACTACGGTCACTATCTCGACCGAAGTAGGGGCGGCCAAACCCGACCCTCAAATATTTGCTGCGGCCTTAGCCAAGCACGATTGCCAACCGACCGAGGCGTGGCACGTGGGTGATAGCTACACCGACGATTTTGAAGGCGCCAAGGCCGCCGGTCTCCGGGCCATTTGGCTACAGCGCCCCGAGGAAACGATTGCCAAGTACAGCGACCAACCCCCACAGTTGTAAGTGCATGCTGATTGACGGTGTGCCCAGCGCTTATAGGCCGTTGCCAATCAGAATGAAAGGAGCCCAGTAATAGGGATGGCTATAGCCGCTATCTGCGATCGTGGTTGATGCGTTATCGCGAGTCGAGACCACGCCAACGCCCCGGTCGGCCAGATTCAACTCCTCCACACTGGCTGTTTCATCGATCAGTGCCGTCTGCGCAATTTGTAGGGCCTCGACCTTGGTCACCCCGGTTGAGAGGGCTTGATAAAACGTATTCATCAGTATCTGCGTCCCCAGATCGCTAACCTGCCAGAGCGAAGACATGACTGATTTGGCCCCACTGACCTGAAACTGATACCCCAGTCCCAAAATTTCTTCGCCATTGCCGAGGCCACCCACCCCAGTCTCACAAGCGCTCAGTACCACCAAATCGACCCCATTCAACGACCAATTTTCCACATCTCGTAGCGTTGGCGTATCGCCATTGCCAAACAAAATGAAAGAATCTTCTGGCACTCCGGGAACAAACGCAGCATGAGTCGCAAAATGCAGAATGGTGTACTCGTCTAGAATGGGCCGCACCGATGCGAGACTAAAGTCTTCATCAAAAAACTTAGTTGCAGTCGGGAGCAAATCGACTTCTAAGCCAGCACCCGGCAAACCCCTAAAGGTATAGGTAGCGCCATTGACCTCAGGGGTATGTACTAAAGATTCATCGGCGTAAGCTGCTGCCAAAATCTTCGGTTGGGTGGTGCCACGATCAGTCAAATCTGTGAGGGACTCAGCAGTGATATTGTTAACGCGATAGTTTTGGATTAACCAATGGTCGCCATCATGCAGGGCCGCTAGGGGAATGTAGCGCAATTGTCCGTCTGGGGAATAAACGATAGTTTCGACACCAGCCGCGGTTAAATCAGCTTGTAGAGGGCGGATTAGCCAGTTATAAAGTTGTTGTGCGGGTGTTTCCACATCCGTTCTCGGGTCAGTGAGTGCGGTGCGAAACTCTAGGATCACCGTATTCAAGTCTTCACGAGAAACCTCAACCGTGCGCCGCAGTGGGGGTGAATCGGGGACTGTAATCACCAGTTCTAAGCGATCTTCCAGAATGAGGGGATAGAAGATCGCGGCATTCAGCTGCTGGAGTTCATCGCGGAGGCGATCAAGCTGATTAAGGCTGAGGCTCGCTTCCTGGGCTTCAAAGCTGAGTTGGTCAATCAGGTCACGGATTTCAGGACTGCGGGCAAAATTACGAAAGTCACCATTAATGTCATCAAGCAGGGCTGTCAGTTGCGCAATGCGTTGTACTTGTTCGTCAGTACGCTGCTCTGGGGCGATCGCCTTGATCGTCTCCAGTTCTTGACCAGCGGTAATCGCTGATGCCTGTAAATCATCGTACCGAGCCAGAATTGTCTCTTCGGGCCGCAAATAATCAACCCCCGACTCAGTTTGAGAATTGCGCTGCACGTCTTGTAAATAGTTGTCGAGTTCTTGTACTTTGAGCAAGTCAAGAACCCGCTGGGCTTCAATGATGCGGTTTTGTTGTAGCAGCAGGTCGGCCAACAGGCGATAGTCTTCGGCAACGATGTTGGTGAAGGACTGCTGGAGAACCGTGTCTAGGCCACGAATGTCACCGCGAATAGACTCTCGCACATCCACACTAGTTTTGAGAAAGACAATGGCGAGTTCCGGCTGGTCTTGTCGGTTAAGGAGTCTGCCAACGAATCCCAGAACTTGGCCCTCTTCGGCACGAGCGCCTAATCGGTTGAACAGTAACGCTGCTTGCCGGAGCTGATCCAGGGCTTGATCATGCTGACCCAAGTTGGCGTAAATCAGTCCCAAATTTCCTAGAGAGCGACCTTCCCCATCACGATCACCAATCTCGCGGGAGATACCTAAGGATTGCTGATGGAAGTCAATAGCTTGCGGATACTCGCCCAGGTTCTTGAAAGCAATGCCCAAATTGTTCAGTACGGTGCTTTCTCCGTCGCGATCGCCAAATCTACGAACGATCACAAGCGATTGCTGATAAAAGTCAATGGCCTGTTGATTCTCCCCCAGACTTCGGTAAGCTTCCCCTATGTTGTTAAGAGTCCTCCCCTCCCCGATGACATCCCTGATCTCACGGGCAATGGTGAGATGTTGCTGATAGAAGTCAATCGCCTGCTGATACTCTCCTAGGTTCCAGTAAACATTGCCTAAATTTCTAAGGGTTAGTCCCTCTGCGGCTCGATTGTCAATCTCACGGGCGATGGCGAGAGCCTGCTGATAAAAATCAATGGCCTGCTGATACTCCCCCAAACTTCGATAAGTTTCTCCCAAACCATTCAGGGCAAAACTTTCTCCGGCGAGATTCTCAATCTCGCGAGTAATGACGAGCGTCTGCTCGAAAAAGTCAATAGCCTGCTGATATTCCCCCAGATTCCAATAAATATTGCCTAAGTTTCTCAAAATAATCTCTTCTACGCTGCGATCGCCCATCTGACGGACGACGGCCAGCGCTTGTCGTGAGAAGTCAAGAGCTGGTTCATAATTCCCGATGCTGTCATAGGCATTGCCCAGATTCGCCAGTGCGTTCGTTTCTCCCTGAAGATCATTATTCTCACGGGCGATCTCGAGATGCTGTTGGTAAAGATCAATCGCCTGCTGATGATTCCCCAGGCTCAGGTATGCATTGCCTAAATTCCCCAAGGCGCGGCCTTCTCCAGCATAATCACCAACTTCGCGAGCAATGTTTAGCGCCTCTTCGTAGAAGCCAATCGCCTGCTCATATTGACTGAGCCTTCTATAGGCTTCTCCTAGAGCATTCAGAACGGTTCCTTCATCTTGCCTGTTCCCAGCAGCCCGAATAATGTCTAACGCTTGTTCCCAAGAGGTAATAGCCTGACGGAACTGACTGCGATTATGTTGCTCTAGCCCCTGCTGAAACAGTTGTCGAGCCTCGCTTTGGCGGTCCCCCGTCTGAGCCATCAGTAGCGGGATTGCCGTTTGCGGGGATAACGATTCTATCCCTGGTTGATCGGCAACAGAACTCCCTATTTCCGATGCCTGGAGAGAGCGGCTTTTGGCAAAGAACGCCGGTCTCTGGGAAGCCATCGCGTTAACTGGTAGGGCAGGAACAAGAAGCGCGGTGGCGAGGCTGAGGCAAGATGCGGCAAGTCGCATGATAGCTGTGTCTGACGGAGTAGTATCAGCATATTGTTCTGGGCAGAGACTGCTTATACACTTTTATGCAATCTTCACTTGGCAGGAGCGAATGACTCCACCTCTGAAGATGTCACCTTACTGCCATTCCAAAATCTGTAAACTGATACACCTCGGGTTTTGCTATCCGTTATATACAAATCGCTCTAACCTTTTTCTGCCAAGGATTTCAAGGTCAGGTTGAAGAGGCAAACAAGTGTCAACACACATTTGGCAGGTTCCAGAAACTTGTGACCATCTACCGATAACGCCATCTGCGAGGTCCAGGACGGCGGATTCGTCCTGGTCGACGGGGGGCTGGGGGGAAAGCGAAATTGCCCCCAGAGAAAAGGCTACAGCGAAGCCCAAGTTGGCGTCTTACGCCTCCTACAGGAGTAGCCGAAAGCCTTACTATCTGCGGACGATGGTGCTCAGCAACTTTTGCATTCACCGACTGGCACTCATCCACAAGCTCATGCTTGCCTGACTGTTACCGACGGTAAGGTTCGAGGTATTGCAGCAGACCGCGAGTGATCGCTTGGGCAATGTTTTCTTGCCAAGCTGGGTCTTGGAGTCGGGGGGCATCGTTGGCCCCGGTGACGAAACCGAGTTCTAGCAGGGCTGCAGGCATGGCGGTGTTTCTGAGGACGTAAAACCGGGCTTGCTTGACGCCGCGATCGCCAAAGCCAGACGCTGGCAGCACATTGGCGTGGATGACGCTCGCCAACTGTCGACCCGCTGCCGAATAATAATAGGTCTCCACACCATTCACATCCGGACGGCTGAGGCTAATGGCATTGGCGTGAATGCTCAGGAAGATCGTGGCATTAGCGTTATTGGCGATGGTAGTCCGAGGTTCTAGGTCTAAGGTCACATCGGAAGTGCGGGTCATGACGACATCGACGCCAGCTTCACGCAGGAGTTCTGCCACGCGTAACGACACTGGAAAGACGACATTCTTTTCTTGCAGGCCACCGATGCCCACTGCTCCTGGATCGCGCCCCCCATGCCCCGGATCAATCGCCACTCTCACGCGACC
>CAZLYS010000264.1:0-6457 GCA_964563415.1 uncultured Halomicronema sp. | reverse complement strand
CTAGCGGCTGAAGACTTTGAAGACTTTGAAGATGAAGTGCCCTATCCCTTAGAGATTTGCCTGCCCTTGGCCCCGAAAGATGCGAAGTTTGGCGTAGTCCTGCAGCCTGATGGCAAATTAAGCACGGAACCGGTGATGGTGCGCTCAACGGGATATCAAAATTTTGACGATCGCGCCCGCGAACTCGTGACCAATTTTCAGTTCCCCACAGCTGATGAAACGCAGCTTTTGATTGTCGAAGTGCCGGTAGGCTATAACCCTGTAAACTGCCAGCCTCTCGATTCAGACTCGTTTGATGTCCCGACGACAACCAGCAGCACCACTGTCAATGATGAGGCTGTTCCTCAGACGAGCACGGCGATCGCCTTCGACCCAGCTCAGCAGACCACCCTTGTAGAAAATGGTCGACAGCAGGTAGAAGCCGATCCGGTGGGGAGTTTAAATACTCAGTTGGCCTTAGCGGCCGCAGCTTTAGACGCAGGTTGGCCTGCCGCAGTTGACCGCAGTTGCTTTTTGGCTGATATCACTACTGAATCATTCACTCCAGTAGAGGCGGCAGCAGACGCGTTAGTGATGTCAGAAGATATTGACTGGGTGCCCACGACACTGTCGCGGCTGTATCAGGCTGAGGCTGCCGACGCTGGCGAATATTGCGATGCGCCCCTGATAACCTTGTCAATTGACAATGTGGCGCAACTCTTTGCTTCCACCATTTCGTTTGGGGCAGGTGGTGCGAATACTCTGGTCGTTCTTTGGACTGCTGATCCACGAGAGAACTAACTCTACACGGTGATGGCCAAGAGCCAACAGATGATACAACAATCGTTTAGGAGGCCAGGCCGTTGCGATTCGTCAAGATTTCATAGCCAGTGTCTGTAACGAGTACTGTATGTTCAAACTGGGCTGATAGAGAGCGATCAAGGGTGACAACAGTCCAGCGATCGCTGAGCGTACGGGTATGCTTGCCCTTGGCGTTCAAAATTGGTTCGATAGCCAAGGTCATTCCAGCTTCAAGTCGAATATTCGGCAACTGGCGCGTACGAAAATTAAACACTGACGGGGGTTCGTGCAAGTTGCGGCCAACTCCGTGACCGACGTAATTTTCCACAATGCTGAAGTTTGCCGCCTTTGCCACATCTTCAATAGCTCCAGCAATATCCATTAAAGTGTTGCCTGCTTTTACCTGTTCAATACCTGCGTAGAGTGCCGCTTCTGCTGTGTCGATCAGGCGCTGAGCCTCTGTCGATACCTGACCGACAGGGATGGTGATGCAGGAGTCACCGTGAAAACCATCGAAATAAGCGCCCGTATCGACTTTTAGAACATCACCAGCCCGGATGACTTTGCGCTGGCGAGGAATGCCATGCACGACCTCGTTGTTGAGGCAAGCACAAATACTCCCCGGAAATCCGTGATACCCCTTAAAGCTAGGTGTCGCACCCATTTCTCGAATGCGGGCTTCGGCATAGGCATCAAGATCGGCAGTGGTCATACCCGGTTCTACCCGCTGCGAAATTTCGTAGAGAACGGTTGCCACGATTCGCGCTGCTTGGCGCATAGTGGCAATCTCAGTGTCATTTTTCAGCTCAATCCCCTTCACTCGACGTCGTTTAGGACTGCTTTGGGGATTGGGACGGGAAAGGAGTTGGGACAGCAAATTCATCTAATAATTTACGTACAATCTTAAAAAACTCAGCGTCTGCTTAGCGATATCTCCGTTTAATCGCCCCCTCAGGATCGACGCAGAAGGTTTACACCGATAAACCAGCGCTGCATAGCGAGCGATACAACTCACTAGAAAGCAGTGTAACCTGAGAGGCCGGTGTTCTGTGCTGGTCGCTGCCGCAACCCTTGCTTCGGGGTGCGCCTAGCAATCGCCTTCCGATTGATCGTGATTCAATGCTGCTCAATGCTCGTGGCTGAAAGGTGGGTAATGTTGAATTGTGAGCGGGGGCAACCATCTGAACAGCGACAGCTGCTTGGATCAATATCCTTCAAAGATTTCAACGCTCGCAATTCTTTTTGGTCAGGTCTAGACACAAGCAAACTACTTGTCCTAGTATTGAAGACTGTGCGCTTTTCCAAATATCATGAATGCCGAACAAGCTATTCGTTCGCTAGAAGCGGACTATATCAAGACAGATCTTCCTGAAATTTACGTGGGTGACACTATCCGCGTGGGTGTTCGCATTCAGGAAGGGGGTAAAGAACGGGTTCAGCCCTATGAAGGTACGGTCATTGCTAAGCGTGGTGGCGGTATTAATGAAGCGATTACGGTTCGCAAGATCTTTCAGGGCGTCGGCGTTGAGCGGGTGTTTTTGGTTCACGCGCCGCTGATTTCGAATATCAAGGTTTTGCGTCGGGGTAAGGCTCGTCGGGCCAAGCTGTACTATCTGCGCGATCGCGTTGGTAAGGCAACCCGCCTGAAGCAGCGATTTGACCGCAGTCTCTAAGGGCAAGGCCAGGTTATCCGTGATAGCATAAGAGCCCTGCGGGGCTTCCACATGCGTCCTTAGTTCAGTTGGTAGAACGCAGGTCTCCAAAACCTGATGTCCGGGGTTCGAGTCCTCGAGGGCGCGCTGGGCGAATAGCATCACTGACCCAAAGGTTTTGCCCGCAAAATCTTTGGGTTTGATGATGTTTTAGCGGTGACGGGTTTTGGTCAGAGCAGCAGTTGGCTGGTTTCGATTTTGGACTTTATAGGGCGATCGCGTGGCTAAGAAAGAAGCTGAAAAAAAGGAAAGCGCTCCTGAGGCATCGGCAAAACAGTCCACCTCAAATGCGAATGCTGTGGCTTTCTTGAAAGGCACCAAGGATGAGTTGGCAAAAGTTGTTTGGCCTTCCCGTCAACAGCTCATTAGCGAATCTGCAGCAGTTATTTTAATGGTGAGCCTCTCAGCAACTTTGATCTATTTGATCGATCAATTGTTTGGCTGGGCATCTAGACAGGTATTCTAAATGGTTTCAGAAGCAGACTTTAGCGCCGATCAAGACTTTGAACACGCTGAAGAAGGTGAAGAGCAGAAGAAGAAACCCGCCCGGTGGTATGCCGTGCAGGTCGCGTCGGGTTGCGAAAAGAAAGTTAAAGCCAGCTTAGAGCAGCGTCTGCAAACGCTTGATGTGGCTGACAAGGTACTGCAAATTGAGATTCCCCAGACGCCCGTTAGGAAAGTGCGTAAAGACGGCAGCCATACCAATGTCGATGAGAAGGTCTTTCCGGGCTATGTGTTGATTCGCATGACGATGGATGACGAGGCTTGGCAGGTGATCAAAAACACCCCCCATGTGATCAACTTTGTCGGTGCTGAGCAGCGTCGCGCCTATGGACGGGGCCGCGGACATGTCAAGCCAATGCCCTTGGGTCGCTCTGAGGTTGAACGGATCTTCAAACAGACCCAAGAACAGCAGCCAGTGGTCAAGGTGGATATGGAAGCGGGCGATCGCATTTCGGTGCTGTCGGGTCCTTTCAAAGACTTTGAAGGGGAAGTGATTGAGGTCAGCCCCGAGCGTAGTAAGCTAAAGGCTTTGCTATCCATCTTTGGGCGCGATACCCCGGTCGAACTAGAGTTTAATCAGGTACAAAAAGAGAGTTAATCGATGGCAAAAAAGGTAGTTGCACTGATTAAGTTGGCGATTCCGGCCGGAAAAGCCAACCCAGCGCCACCCATCGGCCCCGCACTGGGCCAACATGGCGTCAATATTATGGCGTTCTGCAAAGAATATAACGCTAAAACCGCTGATAAAGTCGGTCTGGTGGTGCCGGTAGAGATTTCGGTTTTTGAGGACCGAAGTTTTACCTTTATCCTAAAGACCCCACCGGCTTCAGTGCTGATCAAAAAGGCGATCGGCATCGAAAAAGGTTCAGGCCAACCCAACAAAGATAAGGTGGGTTCGATCACCCGTGCTCAATTAAAAGAGATTGCGGAAACTAAAATGCCTGACCTGAATGCCAACGACATTGAGGCAGCCATGCGCATTGTCGAAGGAACTGCTCGCAATATGGGCGTTACGGTGGCCGACTAGGCATGATTAAGAAGCGATTGGCGATCGCTCATATGTTCATTTAGTGGGGGAGAGGAATGTCTTCGTTAGTACCCCAAGGAGATTTAGACCATGGTGAAGAAAGTTTCTAAGCGACTTAGAGCGTTACTAGAGAAAGTTGAAGATCGTCCCTATGAACCGCTCGAGGCCTTGACATTGTTAAAAGAGACTGCGACAGCTAAGTTCTCTGAGTCTGCTGAGGCGCACATTCGTCTGGGTATTGATCCCAAATACACTGACCAGCAATTGCGGACAACGGTTATCTTGCCCAAGGGTACTGGTCAGACTGTGCGAGTTGCCGTAATCGCTCGAGGAGAAAAAGTCGCAGAGGCTACCAATGCAGGGGCCGATTTGTCCGGTTCTGAAGAGCTGATCGATGACATTCAGAAGGGGATGATGGATTTTGATGTCCTGATTGCCACCCCAGACATGATGCCTAAAATTGCCAAGCTGGGTCGTTTGCTAGGTCCCCGTGGTCTCATGCCTTCCCCCAAAGGCGGTACGGTCACGACAGATCTGCCCAAAGCAATTGAGGAATTCAAGGCCGGTAAACTCGAATTTCGAGCTGATAAGAGCGGCATTGTCCACGTGCAATTTGGCAAGGCAGGCTTTACGCCTCAAGACCTGCTGACGAATTTGAAGGCCTTGCAGGAATGTGTTGACCGCAATAAGCCGACGGGTGCTAAAGGCCGATACTGGCGCACGATGTATGTGTCTGCTACAATGGGTCCTTCAATCGAGATTGATATTAGCGCTCTGCGAGACTACACGTTAGCAGAGGTTGAATAGGCTTGGTTTTTTGTCATAGTTTGGGACATCGCAACGGATACAAAATCAATTCCCAATTGAATTAGGTAACCGCAGACAGTAGGCATTGAATAAGTCCTACCGAGGTTCAGAAAGCTTTCGCCCCTGTGACTTGCTAGTTGATATAGCAAGTCTCTGAAGGCAAGCTCTGAAGCCTCGGTATTTACCGGGGCTTTTTTGGTGCTTGGTGGCTGTCCCGATAAGACAAAAGGCTGATTGACGACTGGCTCGCAACCCAAAAGGAGGTGAGACCGAAATGGGTAGAACGCTCGAAAACAAAAAAGCGATTGTCGCTGAGCTACAAGAGCTGTTGAGTGAAGCTCAACTAGCTATGGTGATTGACTATAAAGGTCTATCAGTATCTGAAATCTCAGACTTACGCGATCGCTTGCGAGAAAAAGGCACGATCTGCAAAGTGACCAAAAATACACTAATGCGGATCGCTGTCGAAAACGACGAGAACTGGCAACCGATGACGCAGTTCCTCAAGGACTCGTCAGCATTTCTGCTAGTTCAAGATGATTTGGGTGGAGCGATTAAGGCTTATAAGTCTTTCCAGAAAGACACCAAGAAGACTGAGCTTCGTGGTGGCGTGATGGAAGGTCGGGCCTTGAGCACGGCTGACTTAGATGCCATCACAGAATTGCCGACCAAGGAAGAGCTGATTGCGCGTATTGCCGGTGCAATCAATGCGGTTCCAACCAAGCTGGCAGTGGGTACCAATGCTGTACCGAAGAAACTGGCAGTGGGTATCAAAGAAGTTCCTGCTTCTCTGGTAAGGGCTATCAAAGCCGTATCCGAAAAGGATCAAGAAGCCGCCTAGTTCGGGTTTGGCTTGATTTGTCTGACTGTTTTGTGATGTATTTTTTCGTAACTTGTACTTAGGAGAGACCTAATGTCTGCAAAAACTGATCAAATTCTCGAAGAACTAAAAACCTTGTCCCTGCTGGAAGCTTCTGAACTGGTTAAGCAGATCGAAGAAGCCTTTGGTGTTGACGCTTCTGCTTCCGGTGGCGGCGGGATGATGATGATGCCTGGCATGATGCCGGGTGCTCCTGCCGGTGGTGACGCTGAGCCTGAAGAAGAAAAGACTGAGTTTGACGTGGTTCTGGAAGAAGTTCCGTCTGACAAGAAGATCGCTATCCTCAAAGTGGTGCGTGGTCTGACTGGCTTAGGTCTAAAAGAAGCTAAAGAGATCGTTGAATCTGCGCCCAAGGCAATTAAAGAAGCTGTGTCTAAGGATGATGCCGAAGATGCGAAGAAGCAACTGGAAGATGCTGGCGCTAAAGTCGCTCTCAAGTAATTAGCGCTTTTAATGTCTATTCAATTAGGCGACCCCACAGTCATTTGAAGGCTGTGGGGTTTTTATTGGCATAAGTTTTTGTCAGTCACAATCTCCCCAAGTAGAAGATGGGCTTGCCAAAAGAGCCTTGATTCCTGAGACTTCTTGCACGAATAAAATAATATCAATTCTGCATAACAGCGCTACAGATTGAGGATCCCCCGCTGTCGCCGCCCCTTGAAAAGGGAGCTATAGCAGAATGCGGAATGCCAAGGTCAGAATGCGGAATTGAAAGGCTTGCCATCAATGGGTTTCAACAATTCCGAG
>CAZLYS010000263.1:0-6461 GCA_964563415.1 uncultured Halomicronema sp. | reverse complement strand
GCGATCGCCGCTGCCGTAAATTGCTGCCCCAGTTCTAGTGCCTCTCCATTGAGGAAAAACTCGCCGCCCTCGACTGCTGTGATGCTAAAGCGGAGGTCGCTCGGTAGGTTATCTGGGTCACTGGCCGACAAGTTTTCTGCCGTGAGCGTCACCTCGGCTCCCTCGGTCACCGTGAGGGTGTTGACGTCAAAGGTAGGGGCATCGTTGAGATTGGTAAATTCTTCGATGATGCCGTCAAAGGTTTCACTCGTCGCTTCACCATCCGGCTCTAGCGGCAAATCTTCCACTGTGAGTGAAAAGGTGGGGGCATCTTCCGAGCCGTTATGGGCAAACTGAATTTCACCCGCATTCACCTCTGCTTGAGTAAAGGTTTCGCCTGTGGCAATATCTTCAGCGGTACCTTGTGCGGTATCAAGTCGCTGGAAGGTGCCGTTCGTCGTGCTAACAACTGTGTACGTTAACCCTTCTGGGGGCGTCTCTTCATCAGTCGTCAATAGGTCGTCTGAGCTAAGGATGAGGGGTTCACCTTCGTTAAGCGAGACGCTCTTGTTCTCAACTACTAAGGGATCGTTCGTGGCGTTCAAGGTCGCTGTCAGCTCGACCGGCAGTTCAAACGGTTCGCCAAACTCTTCGGGAAAGGTGTCTGTGACCGTCGCCGTAAAGGTGGCAATGGTGTTAGAACCGCCATGCACAAACGTAACCCGACCCTCATTGACATCTTCTTGAGTAAAGGTGACTGATTCTGTTTGCAGCTCACCGTCGCCAATTTGGAAGCCGTCGGGTTGATCTTCATCGTTATTGGTCAGCGTGACAGTATAGATGAGTTCTGCTGGCCCGCTCTCCCCCGGATCATCAACGGTCAACAACTCTGCTGTGGTCAGGGTGAAGGTTTGACCTTCTGTCACCTCAAAGGGGTTGGATGTGACCGTGGGCTCATCATTCACCGGAATGAAATCCACATTGGCCGCGATCGGTAGCTCACCACCATCAGCATCTTTGACCGTGATCGTAAAGGACGGCACTGGGCTGCTGCCATCTTGCAAGAAACTAATCGCGCCGGTGTTGAGGAACGCCTGCGTAATTTCCGTCCCAGCTGGAATCTCTTGCGCATTGGCATCAAAGAAGGTGCCCCCGCTGATATCCGTAAAGGTGAAGATCAGCTCATCGGCGGGTGTCTCAGCATCACTCGCTTGCAAATTGATGACTCCAGTGTCTGGATCGGGATCATTGATGACTAAACGCTCCCCTTCTTTAATGGTGAAGGTATTCACCGGCAACGTGGGGAGATCGTTTTCCTCAATCAGAGTGACATCGGCAGTGGTTGTGGCATTGCCTCCCAATGGATCGAGCACTGTCACGTCGTAGGAAGGTGGCGTTTCATCACCATCGTCTTGAAATGTCAGCTCGCCAAAGGCAAGGTCGGCCACTGTAAAGTTTTCGCCTTCAAGCAATGCTTCACCCTGGAAGGTGAAGGTGCCTCCTTGAACGTTCGTAATATTAAATCGCAGCTCACTCTGATCATGGTCTGGGTCGCTCGCCGCGATATTGTCAGCGCTAAAGGTGATTTCTGCCCCTTCTGTGATGGTGAGCGCATTTACATCTAGGGTGGGGTCATCATTCAGGTTTGTGAATTCGATGATGTTGCTGGCGATTTCAACGGTATTGAACTCAACCTCCCCTTCTAGAGGAGTGTCGACCACGCTCAGCTCATAGGTGGGGGCGTCTTCGCCGCCATCATGCACAAACCGAATTTCGCCTGCGTTAATTTCTGCCTGGGTAAAGGTTGCGCCCACCATGATGGCGGTGGAGGTACCTTGGTCCAGATCAACCCGCTCAAAGGTGCCATTGGTTGCGTCATCAATGGTGTAGACCAAGTCCTCAGCGGCGGTTTCTTCATCCGTTGTCAGCAGATTTTCCGCACTGAAAGTCTGGGTACCCCCCTCGCTAAGCGTGAGGATGATGTTGTTTTCGACAATGGGGACATCATTTTCAGCGTCGAGATTGGCTTCCAGCGGTACATCAATGGTAATTGGCTCGCCAAATTCGGCTGGAAAGGTATCGGTGACGGTAGCGGTCAACGCCGCAATGGTATTGGAGCCACCGTGAACGAACTGAACCAGCCCCGCGTTGACCTGCGCTTGGGTAAAGCTGACTTCTGGACCGACCTCAATCACCCCATCAACCAAAAAGACATCGGGATTATCTGGATCGTTATCAGCAATGGTGACGGTATAGGTCAAATCTTCGGGAGCGCTTTCTTCATCTTCTACCAGCAGGTTCTCTGCCGTCAGGGTAATAGGTAACGGATTGTCGGGATCACCCTCTGCTACGGTAAACGAGCTTGCCACCACTGTGGGGGTATCGTTGGTGGGAGTGTAGTTTACCCCTTGCCCTGGGCCGCCAGTAACCTCAATGGTGTCTGTCCCATCACTCACCGTCAAAGTAAACGTAGGGGTGTCGTTCAAGCCATCGTGCTCAAAGACGATGACATTGCCCGCATCAATCTCTGCCTGAGTAAAGTTTTCGGCAATGGTCGGGTCGCCATCAGGTTCAGTGGGCAGGCGGAAGAAGTTGCCCCCCATCACCGCATCAACCGTATAAGTAATATCAGCTGCTGAGGACTCTTCATCAGCAACAGACAAAACCTCTGAGGTAACCGGGACAGTGCCTCCCTCAGTGAGCGTCAATGCCAAGGTCTCTAGGGTTGGTAGATCGTTGTCGGCATTGAAGATGATGACGTCGCTAAGGGGCACGTCGATCGTGTTCGCATCGCCACCGATCGCGGTATCGGTAACGGTAACGGCCAAATTGGGTGCAACATTAGACCCCCCGTGGACGAAAGACACCACCCCGTCGTTGACTTGTTGCTGCGTGAAGGTGACGGTCGGCCCTAGCTCAATTACCCCATCAACAATGAAACTATCGGCTTTCTCAGGGTCGGCATTGGTGATAGTGACGGTATAGGTCAGCTCGCTGGCGGCTGATTCTTCATCCGTTACCAATAGGTTGTCAGCCGTGATCGGCACCGTAGCTCCTTCATCAACAGTGAGGGCTAATGTATCAATCACTGGATCTGCGTTCTCTGGTAAGAAATTAAAAATCTCACTACTGGTAATCTCGACACTCTCCCCATCTTCATCAGTTACCGTTAGCAAGAAATTGGGTGGCTCGTTGACACCAAAATAATCGAAGGCAATCGCCCCGGCATTAATGTCAGCTTGGGTAAAGGTGGTAATAGGCATGGGGTCGCCACCATCGGGGTCGAGTCGGAGAAATTGCCCCGCCGGGACGTCATCTAAATCGGTAACGGTATAAGTCAGATTGCCAGCATTTGACTCTTCATCCGTGACTGAAAGGCTGTCTCCCGTGAGGGTGATCTGGCTTTGCTCAGCCAAATCAATTAACGTCGGATTGTCCGCATCGGGGATAACCACGATTGGGGTGTCGTTGAGTGACGTATAGTCCACCTCTGCTACTGAAGGAGCCGAGGTTTCCACGAAGTCGACATTGGGGTCAGCAGTTGCGGTTAGCTGCCCCGAATCACTCACCACAACGGTATAGCTGGGTTCAGTCTCTGTGGCTGGATCATTAACGAATTGAATCAGCCCAGCAGCCACCTGGGCCTGAGTAAAGCCGACTGGCTCTTGTCCAGGTGCGGCCAGTACTTGCACCACATTGCCCCCAGGCGCGTCGAGTAATTCAAATCGACCTTCAGCGATCGCGGTAATGGTAAAAGTCAGGGTCGCGTCATCTTCTTCGACATCGGTGGCAGCCAAATTGTCCACCGTGATGGGAACGATGTCGCCCTCAGACAGGGTGATTGTGTTAGTGGTGATGCTGGGCGCATCGTTGTCAGGCTGAAAAGTGATGTCTCCGGTGATGCTGCGACCAATTGGCTGACTGTCGAACCCTTCGCCCGGTACGCCGCCATCCACCACTCGCAGTTGATAGGTCGGGGCTCGTTCACTGCCATCATGAACAAACTGAATTAAGTTGTTGTCAACATCAGCCTGGGTAAAGGCATTGCTAGACACCCCCAGATCAACGGGCACACCATTGACCAATTTCTGAAACTTACCGTTGGTGACGGACAGAATGTCATAGGTCAACTCCTCGGGGCTGGACTCGCCTGGCTCGTCAGTGGTCAGCAGATTGGTGGTGTCGCCGAGGTTGAAAATGACGGTATCGCCCTCCGCGATCGTCAGTTGGTTAGCTTCGACCGTTGGCGCGTCATTGACCACATCAAAAAAGACCGTGGCAGGTTGGGCCTCGGATTGGTCACCATCGTTGCTGGCAATGACGCTATAGCTAGGGGTAGAGTTGGAGCCATCATGCTGAAATTCCACTTGCCCAGTTTCGACCTGAGCCAGCGTAAAGCTCAGAGTGGGTTCATCATTCAGCAAAAACTCCCCGGCCAGCGAGGTGTCTGAATCGGGCACGATCGTGATGAGAATCTCGGTGTTCGTCGCTCCCTCTGCGGTGGCATCCAAGTTGTTCAGCGACAGGGTGCGCGTATTCCCTTCTTCTATGCTGAGAATATTGTTGATGATCGTGGGTATAGCCATGGAGTTTACTCTTGAATTTCAACGCAGTGAAAGGTTTTACTCGATCTCGATCGCAGTCGTCTAGGAACCTGTTAGCTCGCAATCAATGCTCATAAAAGTTGACTAGAAATCGGTATCATCCAGTCATAAAATACTCATCACCAGATCAAAGCCAGCTGTGTGTAAAAAGCCACATAAACTCTATCTCATCTTTCGAAAAATGAGCACAATTTTGCTTCTAATTTTCATGTAATGCAAGATACTAATGTCGGTTTATTTTTAGCGATCGCAGAATACCGATCCGGCAAGTTCTCTAAAGTCCAAACAAGCTTACTTTTCCATCAAAATATATTAATCATAATGGTGCATAGCAAAATGACTGTGATCGCTACACACCATAAAGAATCGGCAGTTGCAATTGGCAATCAAGTATTTTATCCGCCTAAAATTCATGTCACTCATCGGCAACAGAAAAAGTGCGCTGATCTTGTCGATTATTCTCTAGGTTGATCACCACCCAACAGAACGAAAGGAAAGGAGTAAGTCAGGCAACCGGAAAACAGTGTTCAACTGAGCAAGCAATGTTGATCAGTCTCAGTTCTAGGCTCAGGAAGCTGTCACGCAGGTGGGTGTATCAGGTGAATTGATGACTCAAAGTGGCGACAAGAGGATCAATCTTATATCGATTCTCTAAAATCCAGCTACACATCTTCCCCCTTTGCCTCCTTGTCCCCCAGAGCCCTCAACTCCGATCTGTAGCTCTGTTCTGGGGAGCTGGTATTAGATGAGCCCATCAGAAGAGTGCGATCACTCCTCTGAATATTCAGGCAAGCACATTCGAGTTTAAGCCGTCAATCTAAAAGATTCTCATCAACAGCAATCTTGGGTTGGTGATTGCCTCAATTAGCATTGAGGTAAATCTGATTTGCCGTCTCAAGCGTCTTCAGGAAAGTGCCAAAAAGGGATTTAGTAAAGCGATAAGACCATTCTATTCCACATCTCATTTACATAGACACTAACTAAACTTTAAGAGAGGTCCAAGTGACCCTTATAGCTGAGCAGGAAACGTGAAAAGGAATGCTCAAATCACAGCCTAGATAGCAAAGGTAATGCTAATCATTGACTCGAAAAAATTCACAAACTGCGACAGGCATCATGGATAACATTGTGCTTTGTACACCATGACCTAAATTTTTATGGCTTGCTAACAAGCAGTTTAGATTATCTATGAAAATTACCCTCCTTCTTACATTCTGGGATGCTCTAAACTCAGATCCTTCATCCTTGATGAGGGCTGAGTCTAGAGTCAGTGCTACGTCTAAACAACACGCCTTAGACAGGGAATACAAACCGGCCTTCAAAGCGCCCCACCGCTTCATAATGCTGGAAACCACTCGCCAGAGAACCATTGTTTACTGCATTGGCAATATCCCCATTGAGAGCTAGATAGCTTGCTTCGTTATATGCAGCACTGGGTTGCCGTCCCTCAAACTGTCCGAATGCCAAGAAGTGGTCGTAAGCGGTGGCAGTAGTAATACCTGCGCCAACCAAATCAGAATTGTTGCTCAGGTAGAACTGCGCGTCAAACAGTGATAGATCAGGCAGGCGATTTTCATCGGCTCCAAAGGCGACATAGTGTTGGAAGCCACTTGCCAAGGAGCCGTTGTCAACACCGTTCGCCACTGAGGGATTGTTGAGCAGATAATCACTCTGGTCAAAGAAGGCACTGGGGTCACGCCCTTCAATATGACCAGCATTTAAGAAATGTGATAAGCCACTGCTCAAAGAACCATTGGCGACAGCAGCAGCAATGTCTGGATTTTGACTGAGATAGAACGCCTCGTCGTAGAGCACGCTCGGGTTGCGGCCCTCGTTAATGACAAAGGTGACAAGGTGCTGATAACCAGACCTCAATAC
>CAZLYS010000262.1:0-6462 GCA_964563415.1 uncultured Halomicronema sp. | reverse complement strand
GTCATTCAAGCAGATGGCCGTTTCCTGAATGATGCAGAACTTCAGGAGCTACAGGCTTATGCCCACTCGTTTAGCACACGGCAAGCGGCATATCAGATCTTGAGCCAAAAGGGAGAAGCTCTAACGATCTCAGCGCTACGACAGTTGGCCGCAAACCACCGCCAAGAGGTGCAAACTCATGGCGCTAAATGTAAGCGTGACATGAATCATGTCCTCCAAGAAATTGCCAAGTCTGTGCTTATGGGCGACCCCGATGTTTTTCGTGAAGGATTTGCGCTGTGGATGGAAAATATTACCCGAGCAGTGCACAAAAACAACTCAGCGTTGCAAGCCTATACTCACCTCAAGGCAGTGGTCAACCAGGAAATGCCTGCCACATGTGCGGCATTAGTAGTGCCTTATCTCGATGAGTTGATTACTGCATTTTCGGGCACTTAAGCTATCGATTGCTGTTCTCACCAGTCAACATTATCGTCCAGTAGGGCAAAGTTCCCCTGGTTGATCAGCCAAACCAAACACGATGGGTTTGTCAGTTATCACATCATGCATTGATACGGCGAGAATTAGAGGCATTTCATGGGTTACCAGAGCGCCCTAGTGGGCATTCTGTAGGAACAGAGTTGAACTTCTGTAATCCGTTAAGGCCGCTATCAGGTTGTGGCTGGCACGTTCGTGAGTTGTATTATTCCCCGTGCACAGCACCGCCTGTTAGCTGATAGGCTTTGACGCTGACTCTTAGAAACTCTCTACTGACCCATGAAGGTTACCTAAGATCATTAATCATGGGTCAAGTAGGGAGCCCCTGTTGCTGAGACTGAGATCACGCAGGCTATGGCAAAGCACATTTCTGAATTAATGACTGATGCTCCCCAGGTTTTACAGGTAACACAGGATTTGCTCTGCCAGACCCTCAATGGAGTCCCGACTGCAATCTACATTAAAGATCGCGGACAACGATTGCGATTTGTTAATCAAGCCTGTTGTCAGTTGTTTGGTAAATCTCGGCATGACTTGGCGGAAGCGACAGAAGCCGATTTGTTATCCCCGATAATCGCTCAGCGCTTGGACACTTTAGATACCCAAGCCTGGCAAGGACGTGAGGAAACTTCACCCATAACTATCGTCATTCCACAAGCCGCTGCAACTGACTGTAAGGCAACTCGCCGTACCCACCTGGCAGCAGATGGTCAGTCTCTCATTTGCTACTTAGAGGCGGTGTCCCCAGACACAGAATCGGCTGTATTAGAACTCTCCGGATCTTGGCAAAGACCACAATTACAAGCCCTACTCGCCAACGTCCCAGCCGTCATTTACCAACTCCGCCGTTCAGTCCAAGGAGAAATCCAGTTTGCGTTCGTGAGTCCGGGAGCGTATGAAATTTTTGGCTTAGCCTCGGATGCCATTTTGGTCAATGCCGAGCAGGTACTGAGTCGGATTCATCCGCTCGATCATCCGCGTTTTGACGACACCCTGCTAGAGTCTGCAGGAACCTTAGTCGCTTGGCGATGGGAAGGTCGCTATTTGAAACCAGATGGGAAGATCGGGTGGCTACAAACGGTCGGCCGGCCGCAGATTTTGCCGACGGGTGAGGTCATCTGGGATGGCCTCATGATGGATGTCACTAGCCGCAAGCAGGTAGAAGCGGCCACCATTGAACAGGCTGTGATGGAGCAGGCGATCGCCGATAATGAAATTCGCTTTCGCACCATTACCGAAACGATTCCTGGGGCACTGATGCAGCTGCGAGTGCTGGACTCTGGATACGCGATCGATTTCGTCAGCGATCGCATTCAGGCCTTGACCGGGCTGACTCCAGCCGCCTTAATGGCCGACGCCCAAACGTTTTTGGATCGGCTGCAGCCTCGAGATAGTGGGCGCTTTCAAAGCACCATTAATGAAGCCGCGAAAACGTTAAGTCCTTGGAAGTTTGAAGGCCGAATGGTCACGGTGACAGGTGAAACTCGCTGGTGGCGCTTAGATGCGATGCCGGTACCTCAGGAGCTGGGGGAAGTCGTTTTTTGCGGTGTCTTGCTAGATATTACTGAACGGAAGGACATCGAAGAAGCCTATCGCGAAAATGAACACCAGTTACGGATGGCCCTTAAGGTCGCCGGCATGGGCGTATGGACTTGGGATCTGGCAACAGATCAAATGGCATGGACGACCGAACCTGGCACCCTGTTTGAGTCCACTGCCGTCAGTTTTTGTGACACCTTTGCTACCTACTTGCAGAATGTTCATCCGGACGATCACAACCGCCTCAAACAGGCAGTGACTCAAGCCGTTAACACCGGGCAAGAATATCAGATTCACTATCGCCTACTGTTAGGCGACGGCACTATTCGCTGGGTCGAAGAGCGGGGCGGTCTCTGGCGCGATCCAGATGATTTAGTACTCGGGTTAATGG
This sequence comes from uncultured Halomicronema sp., assembly GCA_964563415.1. GTDB lineage: Bacteria > Cyanobacteriota > Cyanobacteriia > Phormidesmidales > Phormidesmidaceae > Halomicronema. The sequence goes on along the minus strand of CAZLYS010000262.1, from coordinate 4,055 downwards.
GAACCGTCGTTGACATCACAGACCGCATGATCGCCGAGGCAGCCCTCAAGGAAAGCGAAGAACGTAACCGCACACTCATCAACAACATTCCTGGCGCGGTCTATCGTTGTCAAGCTGACCGAAAATGGACGCTGCTTTTCCAAAGTGAAGCGATCGCTGAAATTACTGGCTACCCTGTAGATCATCCAATTCATCAAGAAGATTGGCGGCTCATTCACTCGGCTGATCGCGAGCGCGTCGATCGCGAAATCACGCTCGCGATCGCTCGGCGTCAACCGTTTGAATCTGAGTATCGGGTGTTACATGCCGATGGTCAAATTCGCTGGGTTTTAGAAACGGGGCAGCCCATTACAGATAGTACCGGCACCGTACAGTTGATCGATGGCGTGCTCACCGATATCACTCGCCGCAAAGAATCGGAAACACAACTGCAAGCCCTCGCCCGACGGCAGGGCTTAATCAACCGCATTTCAACTCAGATCCGCGACTCTTTAGAGTTAAAGCCCTTACTTCAAACAACGGTAGAAACCGTGCGCAGTCAGCTCATCACTGATCGCGTGGTGGTCTATCGCTTCAAACCCGATTGGACTGGGGAAGTCATTGTTGAAGATTGCGATCTGAATTGGCGATCAGCATTAGGCGAACTTGGCATAGATAACTGTTTTCCTGAGGGACGAGCTGATTACTATGCCCAGGGCAACGTCCGCAAAATCTCTGACATTTATCATGCTGACTTAGATTCCTGCCATGTGCAATATCTCGAAAAATTGCAGGTGAGGGCCAACTTGATCGTGCCGATTTTGCTTAAAAAACAGCTTTGGGGTCTATTGATTGCCCATGAGTGTCGGGCTCCCCGCCAGTGGGCTGCCGAAGAAGTGGAACTTCTGCGGGCCTTAGCAGACCAGGTGGGGCTGGCGATCGGCCAAGCTGATCTATATCAACAAGCCACCGAGAACGCGGTCCGGGCTCGCCAACAAGCCGCTGACCTCAAGGCCACGCTAGCCGAACTACAACGCACCCAGTCACAACTTGTCCAGACGGAAAAAATGTCGAGTTTGGGGCAGCTCGTCGCAGGCGTCGCCCATGAAATCAATAACCCAGTCAGCTTTATCGACGGCAATATTCTGCATGCGGCGGAATATGCGGAAGATTTGCTGACCTTGATGGCCCACTACCGGCAAACGTATCCCACCCCACCAGCATCCTTGCAGCAGGTCATTGAGACAATCGATCTAGATTTCTTGGTCGAAGACTTTCCCAAGCTGTTGGAATCGATGCGCATTGGCGCTGAACGAATCAAAAGCATTGTGGCCTCACTGCGAACTTTCTCACGCATGGATGAAGCCGAGCTGAAAGCCGTGAATCTACATGATGGCCTCGATAGCACCATTATGATTTTGCAGCATCGCCTTAAGGCCCATGGTGATCGTCCTCCCATCGCGCTAGAGCGTTACTATGATGACCTGCCTCTGGTGGAATGTTATGCGGGCAGGCTGAATCAGGTCTTTATGAATTTGCTCAGTAATGCACTGGATGCGCTGGATGAACAACTCGCGGCTGGCCATCAATCTGCCCCCCCTCAGCTAGAAATCGAGACCGCCCTTTTAGCCTCGGATCAGGTGCGCATCACCATTACTGATAATGGCCCAGGCATTCCACCCGATAAGCGACAGCGCATTTTTGAGCCCTTTTATACCACCAAACCCATTGGCAAAGGCACCGGCATCGGCCTCTCCATCAGTTACCAAATTGTGACTGAACAGCACCAGGGCAGCTTAGTTTGTGAATCTCAAGCTGGCAAAGGGACGACGTTCCACATCACCATCCCCGTGCAACAGGCCACTGTATAAGCCACTGTCGTGAAGCGCATAGCAAAACGCAGGTAATTCAGGGCTAACCGGCAAGAAATGGTACATCTATTCGTTACGGAAGTCTTGGCGATCGCGACCGGGTAAATTTTCCATTGTGGCTAGCACTGCTTGTTGAGCTGCCAAAATATCGCGCTCTTCGCCCCCCAAGTACAGCCGTCCAAAGCTCCCGACCGAGGTGATTTGCAAAATATTGATCAGGGCCGCCTTCTCGGCTTCGTTGGCCGCCAGAGAAGCATAGGCAGCTGGCTCGACCTCAAAGACATAGAGCGTTTGACCAGCCACGATCATATTGCCTCGACGGGTCCGATTAATCAGTTGCACATGATGAGAATCAAGATTGCGAATCACTTGACTGGACTTGATCTGGGGGCGCAAGCAATCACGGCGATCAACCCCCAGAGCATCTAGCATGGATTGGCTGGCTGCCCGCACCTCGGCCTGACTACTAGAGTGGATTTCTAGCGTGCCATATAACCGCTCGACCATCAGAACTGCTGGGCGCACCACAGCAGATTTGAGCGCGATATCCATCAGGCGGTTAACTTCAATACCCGGTGAAATTTCAAGCCACAGGGAGGAGTCACCTGGTAGTGGTAGAAATCCGACGGAAACCGTTCCCATATAAGCGGCGTGCTGCGGTTGCAGACTGTCAATATATACGTAGCTGCGCAGATCAACGCCCAAAGCTTTCGGTGCTCCTGTTACTCCCTCGTCAGTATACCGGGCAAAGGCTCAACCAATCGGCCATGAGGAGGTTTGCTGACATCCCGAATCCTGGCCGTTGACCTCATAAGTTTCCAAGGTTGCACGGTCAAGTTGCATTATGCCTAAGTCTGTAATCGCATCCAGGGACCATCGACCACTGCAATCATCCCACCAGGAAAGGGATCCGTTTGACTACGATGCGGTGCAGCCAAGAGTGTCAGGACTTTTTCTACCTGGTCGAATGATGGGGCGGTTGGCAATTGACTCATTAACCATTGGCGAATCACCCGACGTTGCAATGCTAGCGGCACAGCTTGGAGAGATCGCCGTTGCACTTGATTAGCCACAACACACTGTTCATAGATGCGGTCAGCTTCAGTGTCGAGATAGGCCACCTCAGCGGCTACGATTTCGGCGGTCTGGGCCAAGGTTGAGTCTACGCGCGGATTGAAATGCGATCTCAGGATGGGCAACACATCGAGGCGCAGTCGATTACGGCGATAGGTGCGATCACCATTCGTCGTATCATCCCAAATGGGCAGGTTGTAGGCCTGACAAAAGTTACCCGTTTGCTCACGGGTGACATCCAACAAGGGCCGCACTAGCGAAATATGGGGGGTGTCTGGACTGAGCGATCGCTGCCAGGCCAATGCCTGCAAGCCATCTAACCCACTACCGCGCACGAGGTTAAAGAGGAGGGTTTCAGCGCGATCGCTCGCAGTATGGCCCGTTACGACATGGGTACAACCCAATTTTTGAGCAGTCTGACCAAACACTTGATAACGCCATTGGCGGGCCGCAGCCTCACTCTCCAGGGCTGTTGCCGCCACCTTGACCACACAGGGCAGGTTCAAAGTCGCTGTCCACTGAGCAACAAAATCAGCATTTGCCGCAGCATCCTCACGCCAGCAGTGATTACAGTGGATAACGTGAATCTGCCATTGCCATTTTGGCTGCAAATCAACCAGCAAGCGCAACAGACACTGAGAGTCTTGCCCTCCTGAGACCCCGACTAACAGCCGCGCCTGCGAGGGTAATAACATGGAGGCCGCAGGCTGAGACGTGAGATGGTTACCCCAGCGCCGCGATCGCAGAGTTTGATGCAGGTGAGCATGTAGAGGACTCCAGGGCTTCATGACGATCTGCTCCTGACCCAGTAAAGTTGCTACTAATAACTTTTGAATCTGGCCACACAGTACAGACATCCTGCTCTAAGATGGCATGACGAATAGGCCTTTCTTGATTCTGACGCCGACTATGAGCTTGGATTCTACCCCAGTGAATGTGGACACAACGCCTGCCGAAGTGTCTCCTGATCTTCCCAATGGCGAAGTCGACCCTGCTCTACAGGTACGGTTTAAAACCGAGGGCGATAAAACGTTATTGCTCCTGCCTGCAGAGCCCACCGAGGCCACAACCTCCCCTTGGGAAGAAGTGTGGGAGCAGCTCAAGCATCGACTGGCTGCTGGAGAGCGGTTT
>CAZLYS010000261.1:1369-6465 GCA_964563415.1 uncultured Halomicronema sp. | reverse complement strand
ATTCTCCCAAACTATCGCTGTGTATGGGTGGGCCGTGGGTTGTCACCCTTTGAGACACCTGAACGGCGCGGCCTAGCCGCTTCGGACGGCCAGGATGGCCATCAAACAAGAACACTGAAAACCCCTACAGGATCAGCTTTTAGGGTTGGAGGTCACACTGTCCAATCTCGTCTAAAGTCACCCATCGTTTGATGGGTGACAGGCTACTAGAAAGCGTCATCAATTAAGCTGAGAAGTCTTATGCCCCAAGTCCATATTTTCTCCACAGTCGATGGACTTTTACCTCTCCGCTGCAAGATTTGATCGCTAAATGATTTCCCTTCCTAGCTTGGATATCTTGTGGGTTATGACTTAGGAGAGGAAGATTTGAAATGCAAGCGCGAAGCGGCTTCCAGCGGAGTGGGTTCAAAGGGCACATGGCCGCAATGTATAAACGACGATTTTGGTGGTGAGGGACGAGGCAAGTTGTTCACGTAGCGTGAGTTCCGGACTGGCGATGACGACCGGGTTGAGAGCGATTGGAGAAAATGAACCTGACCTGAGAAGAGACACCTCTCAAAGCTGAGTTTTCTCGGATTAGACTCTTAACCTGGCATCAGGGCAGCATCAGGAACACTGATGAAGATGAGGGCAGATGACTTAAGGAGCCCCATCGTATGCAGTTCCACGTACTCACGTATGGTCTGCTGGCCGGTGTCACACCCATACTAGTTTTGGCTAATTGTATTTTGATTGCCAAATCGCCTCAATCTGCTCAGCCTTGGCAACCGATGTCGTTGGCGAGCACTTTGATGACGTCGCAACCAGCAACGCTAACTCAGGCCTATACCAACCTGTTCCCGTCAATTCCAGCCAACTCTGCCCAAGCCAGTATTGTGAAAAGCGGTGAGCAGCATTATCTGGAGTTCTATCATTCCTTAAATGTCGCTGTTCAGACTTCTGGTTGGATGCTCGTGTTGTATCCCCATGCTGAACCCTCTCATGACTTTATGATCAGTCATGATCGCAAAGTCACCCTCGGCAAGTTACAAACGACTGCAGGCAGACAAAACTACCCGATTCCGGATTCTGTCGATGTATCTCAGTATCTTTCCGTCGTCATTTGGTGTCCAGAACTGGATGCCATTATGGGATATGCGCCGCTCAGTATTCAGGGGTGAGCAGGGCTGCATGGTTGGACGATGCCAGCTTTCGCACATTATTGACACCACAGGACAGCAGACAGAATGTCTCGACGCAAACGGGCATGGTTGATAGGGTTGGTGGCGATCGCCAGTAGTTTTTGCTTGATGTTGCCAGGCTTAGCGGTTGATGAGACTCCAGCAGATACCGCCAAAGTCCCCATTGTGTTAGACGGTCGTGAACTATTTAAGATTGACAGCTTAGACGATTTTGCCGCGAGTGAACGAGCCGACTTTGTCACTCGGGTACTCCAGGATCAGCTGAGGCGAATTCCGCCCAACGTCCCTATTCGAGTCACTCAATTAGAGCGGGGGGAATTGATCACCCTACGCCTGTCAGGGCGGCATTTACTCACCATTACCGAACAAGATTTAATCGGCAACTTGCCCGTCCAAGAGCAAGCCGATCTCTGGACTAACAAGCTGCAATCAGCCTTGGAGCAAGCGCGCCAGCAGCGCACCCAGCAATATCGGCAGCGAGCGCTGGTTAAAAGCCTATTGGCCGCTTTGGGCATCAGTGGACTTTATTTTTTGGTGCGATTGCTGCGCCGATGGTTACGCCGACGGCGGGGACAATTTTCTCGCAATCAACGCAGTTGGAGCGAAGGCCCGCTATACGCTTTGCAATGGTGCATGTTGCTGGGTTTTGGCTTCTGGCTTACAGACCTTTGGCCTGAACTCAGGAGTCTGCGCTACCCAGCCCTGAGTTTTTTGCGAACAACGTTGACTAACGACATTGTGATCTTGGGAGAGCGGGGTTACTCCATTCTGGAAGTCAGCAAAATCATGTTGCTGATTTTGGTGCTGTGGTTTGCGGTTAGAGCGCTCACTCAAGTCATTCGATCACGGGTTTTGCAAGCGGCTGGGGCAGACCCAACAGTGCAGGACGCGATCGCACTCTTTATTCAAATTTCCCTCACAGCTTTAGGCTTGCTGATCTTGCTGCAAGCGGTGGGGGTTGACGTCAGTTCCCTCGCGATTTTTGCCAGCGTGATTGGGGTCGGTATTGGGTTCGGCTTACAAAATATTGCCAACAACTTCATCAGCGGCATCATCATTATGTTGGAGCGCCCTGTACAGGTCGGTGACTTCGTCAAACTGGGTGATTTAACCGGCACAGTCGCCCGTATCGGCATACGCAGCACCGAAATTAGCACCCTCGATCGCATTACCATCATCGTGCCCAACGCCGAATTTATCGATAGCAAAGTCATTAATTGGAGTCACGGCTATCCCGTTTCTCGGCTACACATTCCCCTAGGGGTGGCCTACGGTTCTCCCATCAAGCAAGTTCGCCAAGCTGTGTTTGAAGCGGCAAAACATCATCCCAAAGTCTTACGCTACCCCAAGCCGCAACTTTGGTTTGAGGGGTTTGGGGATAGCTCGCTGGACTTTAATTTGTTGGTCTGGATTCGAGAACCCCGCCAACAATTTCGCATCAAAAGTGACTTGTACTACTTACTAGAAGCAAATCTGCGCCGCTTTGACATTGAGATTCCCTTTCCTCAGCGAGATTTAAACCTTCGTACTCCCGGCTTTGCAGGGTTAGCTCAGACACTGCACTCCCCTGAAGACCAAGTCGAACTCTCGACACCAACTGCAATGTCTCCGATATTGGCCCCCTCTGAGACCCTGGCAGCCGCGATCGCCGATTGTGGCATTCTCGATCATACCGATGAGCCCGCCGCGATCGAAATTCAAGAATTGGTCGCTCAAATGCGCGGCAAAAATGGGCTAGATATTCGCGATCGGCGATTTGGCCTACACGTTTACACCCGATGTTTTATAGGGAGTGACGCTGTCCAGTGGTTTATGCAACAACAATTAGCCTCTCGCGAAGAAGCCATCAAACTAGGACAGGTCTTAGTCGAACGCGGCATCATTCACCATGTCACTGATGAACATACTTTCAAAGACGACCATTTGTTTTATCGCTTCTTTGAAGATGAAATGTAGCTTCAGAGAGTTGGAGGTTGAGTACAAGCCGCCAGCGTTGGTCAGGCAAAGTTCGAGAACGATGCATTGACCCGGTTCTCTAGAGGACAAGTCAAAAACCCCTCCAGATACTGCCCTCTCTTAATACCGGTTCTCTAAAATCCGGCTTCACTACTCCCCCTGGCCCCCGTAGCTCTCCACGCCAATCTGTAGCGCTTATCCTGAAGCAATGGTATCCCCCCGCCCCCTAAGTCATTACCAATAGGGATGAGAGCACTTTTAATGACAAGCGCATAAGAAAGCCCCAGCCTTGCTCAGACCGGAGCCTTGGTGTGTAGATGACTGAACTAAAGGAGCTCAACACACCAATGTGGGTGAGTGGCACCAGGGCACCTGGTGTGATCGCGCCGCTAATCTAGCCCAAAAAATTCACTCAGACCATAGTCCTACACCTCAGAGTGTGGGGCTATGGTCTGAGGTTCAATCGTTTGACTATCCTTAGCACTCACATGAATGATGAATTGCGATAAATCCTTAAAAAGCAGGCTCTCCATGAAATACAGAGAGCCTGTAGCAATTAGTGTGGATAAGCAGCCAAACAAAAACGATTAGTCTTTGTCTAGGTTTTCCCGACGAGCTTCATCTAGACTAGACGCATCTTTTTCCAAGTTCTCCTGGCGGAGTTGGTCAAAGTTGACGCCTCCGGCAACGCCTTCTAAAGCCGCATCAGAAACAGCGTCTTTATCTAAATTTTCGCGACGTAGCTCGTCAAAGTTCACTGCATCCTTGTCTAAATTCTCGCGGCGCAGTTGATCAAAATCAGCACCCCCACTCACATTCTGAAGCTGATCATCAGACAGTGCTTCTTTTTTCGTTTCTTCAGCCATTAAAAATAGCTCCTTCAATCAGTTACATCAACCACTCTAGAAAGTAAATTCTGAATTGTATGCCTGAAAAAGTCGCAAGTGAAATCATCCTTAAAAATTGCTATCAACCATGAGATCTTGCCTATATTCTGATTCTTATGGCACCCACTTTTAAGGTGCTGTTAATCTACCATTCAGGGGATTCTTATAGATTAATTTTCTTATCCAGGTTTGTTGGATATGGTTGGATCTATTTTGCGAATTAAATCCTGAATTTTAGTATTTTTAAGCTATCAAGAAATAGTGTTTCTATAGGTTAAGTTTTTTGTCTGCATTTGTTGGGTATGGTTGGGTCTTTTTCGATAATTCAGATTCTGAGTTTTGAATTCTCGTAGCATTGAGAAGTCGCATCAAAACCTTTTTTAATGGCAGACACTTTATTGCGAGAGCTGAGCAATACCGATTTGGACTGGATGATTACGCAGGGTGAGCGATCGCGGCTTTCAGAGGGGCAGCAATTACTCTCAAGTCAAATCAAGTCTGACGTTTTGTACGTGCTGATTGAGGGCAAATTGGGCCTCATGGTGAAGCCCGAGGCTGCATCGAGTGAGGCCCTCGTCGATGAGTTGGGTCAAGGAGAGATTGTGGGGCTAAACGCCCTGTTTGGGATATCAGAGATGTGGGGCGTCCAGCTTTTGGAGCCCTCAATGGTGATGTCGCTACCGATTGTTGACCTCCAGGCCAAGTTAGAGGCAGATATCGCCTTTGCAGCTCACTTTTATCGAGCGATCGCCATTATGCTGTCTAGCCGACTACGGCGGATTTTTGAGCAACCAGGGCGCATTCAGCACTGGGGTGAGCGATCGGCTAAGGAGGTGTTGTCCATCTTTGGCGAACTGCGAGACAGCGATATCGATTGGCTCGTCTCCTTTGGTGAAACTCAGACCGTGCCTGCTGATAAGGTGCTGTTGCAGGCGGCGCGTCCAGTCGATGCCCTCTACATTTTGCTCGATGGTCAGATGGCGATTTCGGCGCCTCAGGCAGGGAGTTTTAATCCGCTCTACCTCTGTTTTTCTGGTCTGGAAAATAGCACCCGTGAACAAAAGGCCTTTAC
>CAZLYS010000261.1:0-1269 GCA_964563415.1 uncultured Halomicronema sp. | reverse complement strand
GCTGCCGACACCGCCGATCGGCTGGATGAAGAACTCGATATGGCTGACCTGCAGCAACTGTCAGAAGGGGCCAAAAAGTTCAATTGGATGCTGTCGCAATTGGGGGTGGCATAAATGGCAGAGCAGAAAACCCAAGATCTTTTTCGGAAAGAATCGCTAGAGCGGCTATCCTCCCCAGAGCGGTTGGATGAGTTGATGACCATTGTCAATCTCAAAACCTGGTTACCCCTAGGCACCATTGGCGTGCTGCTGGGTTTAGGGCTGGTCTGGAGCTTGGTCGGTCGCATTCCGGTAACAACCAGTGGGCGGGGGCATCTCGTCCAAAATGATCAATCAAGCGGAGAGTTGGTCGCGCTTCTCCATTTTGACAATCGTTATCGTGGCCAGTTTGAACCAGGCATGCCGGTGGTCCTCACGCCAGAAACGCTGCTGATTTATAACGAGCCGGGGCTAAAAGCAGAAATTGTCGAAGTGCTAGAGCCCCCAGCACTCACCTTAGGTCAGGCACTGGAAGACGATATCAACGCGGATACGGCACTCCCAGAGGGCAGTTTAGATGTGCTCGCGCAACTGTCACCGATGGATGCCGCCATGCCACCGAATACCGTGGTGCCGGGGGTGATTGTGCAAGGACGCATCACGCTAGAAGAAAAGGCTCCCATTACATTTGTCTTGCCGTTTTTAGATCGGTGATGAGAGGGGTGGGGCGATCGCCAACCCTCCCATTGGGGCAAGGCCTGGGCGGACAAGTGAACTCTGTTTATCTCAAACTGTCTTGACGAAAAGTTCATCCGGTTGATTCGCCCAATGCCCCCTGAGATCGCTCCCGCCGCTAACCAGCACCGCGATCTTTCCTAATCTCCACAATGTTTTTAATCCCTTAAAACCATGCTGATTTTCCCGAAACCCTTGGCGAAATCATCCTCGACTAAACGAGTCAAAACGCCCACGGTTCTACAGATGGAAGCGGTGGAATGTGGAGCAGCCGCGTTGGGAAAAATTTTGGGGTATTACGGTAAACGGGTGCCACTGGCGGAGCTGCGTCAAGCCTGTGGGGTGTCGCGGGATGGCGTCACGGCGGCGAGTGTACTCAAAGCTGCCCGCAAATATGGCCTAGAAGCCTCAGGCTATAAAAAAAGTCTGGAACGGGTGATGCAGCTAGAGCCGCCGTTCATTGTGTTCTGGCATTTCAACCATTTTTTAGTAGTCGATGGGTTTACGGACAAATGGGTGTATCTGAATGACCCAGCGACCGGGCCACGACGAGTC
>CAZLYS010000260.1:0-6475 GCA_964563415.1 uncultured Halomicronema sp. | reverse complement strand
CTTGGGATGCCTTTTACCTCGCCATGTTCTGGATGCTGAATACCATTGGTTGGTTGACCTTTTACTGGCACTGGAAGCATCTGAGCATTTGGTCTGGTAACGTCGCTCAGTTTAATGAGTCTTCGACTCATTTGATGGGCTGGTTCCGTGATTATCTGTGGCTTAACTCTGCTCAGTTAATTAATGGCTACAACCCTTATGGCATGAATAACCTGGCTGTTTGGTCATGGATGTTCTTGTTTGCGCACTTGATCTGGGCCACTGGATTTATGTTCCTGATCTCTTGGCGAGGGTATTGGCAGGAGTTGATTGAGACAATTGTTTGGGCTCATGAGCGGACTCCTCTGGCGAATCTGGTCCGCTGGAAGGATAAGCCCGTTGCTCTATCCATCGTTCAAGCTCGTGTGGTTGGCCTAGCTCACTTCACGGTGGGGTATGTTCTGACTTACGCAGCTTTCCTGATTGCCTCAACCTCAAGCCGATTTGGTTAGCGGTTTAGCTGTTAGGTGAGTAACTCAAAAGTCCTCGATGCTTTGCGCCGAGGACTTTTGTCTTGCAAGATTGCTCATTAAGCCTCTTGAACTTTGCCCACGAAATTGCTTTCTGAGAAAATCAGTCCGTGGCGAAACCCACTGTGAGAAGTCAATTAAGCGCAATCACTTTTGCCTAAAAAAGGATTGCTATTCTCACAAGTACAACAGATTCTTTAGGGGACATACCCAAATTCATTTTGCAAAATTGAGTTGGCCTCGGCGATGGTGCTCACTCCGCGATCAGTTAATGCCAAACTGGCTGGGCCATCGACGGTAAAGTAGCCACCTTGGTTGTTGTAGACCGTCGTCACTGGAAAAGGTACTGCTGCAGTCTGACCTACTCCAGTAATGTAGTCAGCCATGACAATCACATAGTCATAACCATTCAGGAGCTGAAAAGAAACCGCTTGAGTTTCTGACAGCATCCAAGTGGCGTCAGGGTTGGGCGGTAATTGTTCGATCAGGATGCCATCTGGTGAAACGATATAAATGGCCAAATCGTTGAGAGCGACATTCGGATCCGTTGTTCCATCCGTGACGACGAACGCAACTTCGCCAAAGTCGCGCAGATTGACCCAAAAGCTTTGGTCTACATTGATGTATCGTGCCGGCACTGGCAGGTTTCGCTCTACCCAGCCAATTTCTGCAGGCGTCAACAATCGAGAGTCCCCAAGCGCGAGAGACTGTGTAGTGCTGGCTTGAGTTGCTGTAGAAGGACTATCGGCAGTGGCATCTGAAGTGGGTTGAGGACTGCTCGCAACTTCTGGAGTCGTTTCAGTTGCGATATCTGTTCCAGTTGTGGTTACCGCTGATGCTTCCTCTGGCTCTGTTTCAGCAGTTGGTGGAGCGCTGCTGTTGATGGTGATACAGCCACTCAAAATGAGTGTGGCGCTGACCATCATAGGAGTAAACCATTGGGAAAAAAGGGATCGTTGGGGCATGGGTAAAGCCTTAGTTGAAACAAGTGAGGAATGTTAGGAAGCCAACATTCTTACTGCTCGCAAGAGTGCCCAAAATCGGTATGACAAGCACATTCTCAATGCTTCACATAGAGCTGTGCTGTTGCTTCTACAGAGATAGTCACCGTTGTTGCAGCGATATTCCGTCATGATGGAACGGGCGTTATTGCAGAGAGACTATGGCCGATCCCTCGCATCGCTTACCGTGGCGCTTTTGGATTATTACGCTGGTTGCGTTTATTAATGCGGTCAGTTTCACCATCATCATTCCGGTGCTGTATCCCTATGCCAAACAGTTCGGTCTGAGCGACTTTCAAGCCAGCTTGCTGACGACGGCTTATGCGGCTTCGCAGTTCATCGGGACGCCAATTTTGGGGCGTCTCTCTGATCGCCTGGGGCGTAAACCGCTGCTGCTTCTGAGCTTGCTGGGTACCGTAATCGCCAATATGATGGCGAGTCTGGCACTCGTTGCTTGGTTTCTGTTTCTGGCTCGGGTTTTGGATGGGGTGACAGGGGGCAATAACTCCATTGCTCAAGCGATTATCAGCGACATTACAAATCCTGAGCAGCGCACCAAGGCGTTCGGCATTTTTGGGGCAACCTTTCGTCTCGGATTTGTTGCGGGGCCACCGTTGAGCTATCTCGCCCAAATTGTGCCACCGCTACCGGGCATTTCATCATTGGGCATGAGCTTTATCGTGTCAGCAGCGATCGCCCTCATTGCCACCATTCTCTGTGCAGTTTGCCTGCCAGAAACTCATCAAGTCTGTGAAAAATTTGAGCTGAGCTGGTCGGATTTCAAAATTGGGAGAATTTTGCGATCGCTCCAAAATCCTTGCTTTGGCCGTACGTTTTTAGTGACTTTCCTCAGTGGCTTTACCTTCACCATTTTTACCTTCGCGTTTCAGCCCTTTTTCCTGAACGTTCTACAACAATCCACTGGTCGACTGGCACTTATCTTCGCAGTTTTCGGCATCATCGGTTTTATGGCCCAGGTCTTTGGCCTCGAACCGTTACGGCAACGATTCAACATCGTGAGCATTTTGGCGTTTATGCTGGCGGCGCGAGGCGTGTGTTTTCTCCTGATTCCGACTTTCCCCACGATTCAAGTGTTTATCTTGATTACAGTGGTGTTCGCTGCGGTCAATTCATTTCCACTGCCGCTACTAGAGTCCATCTTGTCGCTACGTAGTGGTCCACAAGAGCAAGGTGAAGTTTTGGGCACCAATGCGTCATTTCTCAGCTTGTCGAATGCCCTTGGCCCCGCGATCGCGGGGATCTTGGTCAGCTTTGGCTATGGCTTCCCCTTTTGGATTACGGGGATACTGACATTGGGTGTAGCCTGGTTTTCGCTGAGTTTGCAGAAAACGGCTCCCAAGCCCTCTGCTGAGTGAGCTGAGTCTTTGTTGGAGAAATGTTGGCGATCGCTAGGGAGGTCTAGGTTCAATTGCTCCCTCTGGTTGCCTGGTGACTATATGGCAGTCACGAGAGCCTAAGCAGAGTGATCGATAGGCAGCACCGGATACCCCAAAATAGTGTCGCTGGCTGATCGGCATCGCCATCCAGTAGTCTGGATTAACAGTTGCTTAAACTTTGATCAGGACATTGCGTTTATGGGCTCAGCGATATCCTCTTTCACCCTGCTGTCTGACCAACTTAACGAATACTACGGTCAAGTCAAGAAGCTGATACTCGCCCGTCAGCATCCTGTGAGTGGGTTGCTGCCGGCCAGTACTGCGGTCACGACCCATGGTGACTATACCGATGCTTGGGTGCGTGACAACGTCTATAGCATCTTGGCAGTTTGGGGCTTGGCGTTGGCCTATCGCAAGATTGACGAAAACCAGGGCCGCACCTATGAACTGCAGCAAAGCGTGACGAAGCTCATGCGGGGGTTGCTGTTTGCCATGATGCAGCAGTCTGCCAAAGTGGAGCAATTCAAAGATGCTCAAGAACCGCTAGCGGCTTTGCACGCTAAATACGATACGGCAACCGGCAGCACCGTTGTCGGCGATGATGAATGGGGCCATCTGCAAATCGATGCGACGTCTGTGTTTCTGCTGATGCTGGCGCAGATGACGGCTTCTGGTTTGCAAATTGTTTTCACGTTGGATGAGGTGAGCTTTATCCAAAATCTGGTCTATTACGTGGCGCGGGCCTATCGCACCCCCGACTATGGCATTTGGGAACGCGGCAATAAGTTGAATCACGGTAAGCCCGAACTCAATGCCAGCTCTGTCGGCATGGCCAAAGCGGCACTAGAGGCCATGGACGGGCTCAACCTGTTTGGCATTCAGGGGGGGCAGGCGTCAGTGATTCACGTGTTGCCCGATGAGATTGCCCGCGCCCGTCTCACTTTAGAATCGCTATTGCCACGGGAATCAGGTTCTAAAGAAGTGGATGCAGCGGTGCTTAGCATCATTGGCTATCCAGCATTTGCCATTGAGGATGCTGACCTGGTAATTCGCACCCGCACCAAGATCGTTGATAAGCTGCAGGGCCGCTACGGCTGCAAACGGTTTTTGCGGGATGGTCATCAGACTGTCATTGAAGACACCACCCGCCTGCATTACGAGTCGGCGGAACTGCAGCAGTTTGAGCATATCGAGTGTGAATGGCCGCTGTTTTTTACCTATCTCTATTTAGATGGGTTGTTTCGTAATGATCGGGAGGCGGTTCAGTTTTATCGGCAGCGTCTGGAGGCGATCGCTGTCCCTAAAGAGAACCTGAAAGTCTTGCCAGAGCTGTATTACGTCCCAGAGGAAGCGATCGCTGCTGAGCGAAAAGATCCCGGTAGTCAACCCCGTCAACCCAACGAAAATGTGCCATTGATCTGGGCGCAGAGTCTATTTTTGCTGGGGCAGTTGATTGAAGATCAGTTGATTACTCCGGGCGATATTGATCCCCTGAGTAGACATTCTCAAGTGGGACGCAAGCGTCAGTCCACCGTGCAGATTGCCCTCATTGCTGAAAATGAGGCTCTACAAGAAGAGCTAGCGGATTATGGCATTGCCACCCAAGTCCCCGACCAGGTCGAGCCGATTGCCATCTATCCCTCTGGGGAATTGTCGGCGGTTTATGCCCAAATTGGACTGAACGATAAATTGGGGCTGACGGGGCGACCTATTCGACGATTGCGGGGACTCACCACCGCGCAGGTCTATCGCATTCGAGGCGAAACGACGGTCTTTTTACCCTCGTTTCTCGATCCGCAAAAGTTTTACATCACGCTGGATTACCACTTTTTGGTCGCTCAAATTCGGAGTGAGTTGTCTTACATCCACTATCATTGGCGGGCGATCGGGCGACCGACAATGACCCTGTTGCTCACCCATGAAATGTTTGAACTGGGACATCGCCCCATTCATGAATCGCCCCTGCTGACACTGATTGAAGAACTTAAAACCGGCCGTTGTGGTGAGGTACCTGTGATCTTGGGGCCATTGCATCAGCTGCTGCTAACCGCTGGTACCGAACGCATTGACGACATTGGCGTTTATGCATTGCGACAACCGATGTTGCGATATATGGCTCGCCACTCGGCCTATCTCTCACTGGTGCCCGAAGACACTGTACCGCTGGATGTGTGGCATCTCTTCCGCATTGAGCGAGAGACTGATATAGGTCACCTCATCGAGAATCTCAAGCGATCGACCAATCTCTACGAACAGGTTGAATTATTGGCCCGTTTGCAATCGCTAGAAGGGCTAACGTTTGAAACGGGCATTGGCCAAGACTGCACTATGACTGTCGGCAACTTGCTAGAAGAAGTGTATGTCAAAGCCGGTCGTCAGGAACTCTGGCTAATTGTGCGCCGCACGGCAGGCTTGCTGAACAAAATGGATGTGAATTTGTCTGATGCGATGACCGAACTGCTGGTGCGTCAGAAGTACGTCACGGTGGGCAAAGCTTACTCCGATGGATCGTTGATTCGCGACCCGATGCCCCATTCCGAAATTATGGAAAAAATCATCGAGTTTTGCGGGGAAGACGATCGCGATCGCGCTTTAACTCAAGAAATCATTGTTTATCTCAGCGTGCTGATCAAATCAGAACGTGAACTTTTTGACGGTTTACTGACGCTGCGGGTTGGTTATCTAATTCTGTTGCTCACCAGCGAAATGGCACGGGAGCATCACATTCCTCGGGATGAAGCCTACGATCGTCTCACGGCACTCAGTCCATATGAAGTCGAAATGCTGTTGCGCCAGGTCTTGGCAGGCTACAGCGGTATCAATCGTAATCTCTTTCAACAAGAGTCGCTGCATATCAAAACCTCTGCCCCTGTGACCTGGAGTGTCATCCCTGAGCAAGTTGAGGCAGTTGATTTGCACGTTGATGACTGGTGGCGCAAGCGCCAAATCGACGGCGAGCTGACCCGCTTGCCTGAGGAGTTTTACCTCAAAGTGTGGGACCTGCTACATCACTGTCGGGGGATGATCATTGGCGATAAGCTCGATCGCCGCAACCGCATTGATAGCGAGTCCGTCTTGTCTGAGATGACACCGGGGGAAGCCAACTTTGCCCGACGGCTAGATCATCTGCTGACGAAGATTCATGCTCCTGAATATCGTCACCTCACCATCGAGGCATTGCGAGAGCTGGCAGCCATCTTTAAGGGAAATCCTGATTTACAGTTTGATGACTACATCGCTTTGGATGTGTTGACGGGTCACGCTGTGCGCATTGCCTGGGTCGAAGACCGACCTGATCGTGTGGGTCAGTATGATGCTCAAAAAGGAGCTGCATGGTCGGCATTTTATGGGCGATCGCCCAAAGATTGCGCTATCTACATGTCGAAAGCGTTGCAGTTCCTGGTGGAATTGGCAGAAGCCGAAGCGAAAGCTAGAGCTGAGGCAGAGTCGTTAACTGAGACCGAAGGTACGGCAGAGGTGGCTTAGGATCGGAAATTTAAGAATGTGTCAATTTTTCCCCTTGTATGTTGAGCTAAGGAGCGGAAGATCGCTTCCCCTCAGGACATGG
>CAZLYS010000259.1:0-6493 GCA_964563415.1 uncultured Halomicronema sp. | reverse complement strand
CTGGAAAACGGAGAATGAATTTTTCGTTTTCATGACTTTCGAAGTGTACGGATTGCGCATCAACATCCGCTATTTTCCACCCATTGACTTCGTCTCCGGCGGTAAAGAACTTCATATCTGAATGAGCCGTTTTCTTGATGATTGCTTACAGTCGCGCAGATCGAGCTGTGTGGATCGCTCTGCGCTATTTATTTATCAGCAATACGGCCATGTTGTTTTATCTCATGGGGGCAGTGCTGGTTTATCAGGCGACGTTTTCGTTTGCGTTTAGCGGTTTGAGTCAAGCACCTGTTGATGCGGTGGTGTTGATTTTAATTGGCTTACTGACTAAAGGGGGAGTCTTTGTTTCGGGGTTATGGCTGCCGTTAACCCACTCCGAGTCAGAAATACCGGTGTCGGCGATGCTGTCAGGCGTGGCGATCAAAGCAGGCATTTTTCCCTTGCTGCGGTGCGCTGAAATGCTGGAGGGGGTGAATGTGGTTATTCGAATATTTGCCCTGGGTACGGCCTTGTTTGGGGTGTTTTTCGCCATCTTTGAGCGCGATATCAAGCGCGTATTTGCCCTGAGCACGATTTCGCAAATGGGCTTTGTGTTGGCAGTACCGTCTATCGGTGGCTTTTACGCCCTCAGTCATGGCCTGGCAAAAGCGACGCTCTTTCTCTCTGCCAGTGCATTGCCAACCCGCCGCATTGATGAACTGCGCCAAAAGCCGATGAGTCATGTGGCATGGGGCATTATCGCGATCGCGGGCCTGTCTTTGGCCGGGCTGCCGCTGCTAACTGGATTTGGGGCCAAATCATTAGTGCTCAAAAATGCGCTTCCCTGGCAAACCATCGCCCTGAATGTTGCTGCAACGGGGACTGCGGTGGTCTTCGCGAGACTCCTCTTTTTGCCTCACACCGCTAAATCGGAAAAAGCCATTCCCTCAGGCCTTTTGCCCGCAACGGGCGTGCTGATTTTGGGTTTGTTTTTGGGCGGTGCTATTAACTTAGAGGCCTACAGCTTGGGTAATGTGGCCAAGGCGATCGTCATTATTGGATTGGGTTGGCTAGTCTATGGTTTCATCGGCCGATTCACGCTGAAACTACCTCAACCGGTCGAAAGACTCGAAAATCTCATTGGGGTAATGAGTCTGGTACTGGTTGGCCTCTTTTCTTGGGCACTGGTCTAAAGATAGAGCGATCGAGAGACTGGCGAATCATGTGGCAATATATAGCGATCGTCATGACTACAGCTTCGACTAGTGGTTGCGACGAGAAGCGAGTATATCGATCTAGAGCACATAAATATTAAGGTATCTGAATTAATATGATGGAAGGACTGAAAATCCTCGTGTCGGCGGTTCAAGCCCGCCTTCTGGTATACGTTTCAGCCACACCTCCGTTAGTTTGTGCTAGCGATTTCCTCTAAAAACAGCTTTGTCGCTTCTGAAAGTTCGCTCGAGACCAAGTGATTACGATGCCTGAGAAGGGCATCTGAGGTTCAAAGAAGCGAATAAATTTATCTAGGGAATTTTCGGTGAACCCACCGGCCTCAGTGAGATCCTACATTGCGTCAAGTTTGACCCGGAGCTTATATTTACGCAATTCCTTCAACAACTGCCCCTGCACTTGAAGTGAGGGGTTTTGTTTTTGTCTGAACAACAACTTCTCTTTGCAGGCTATTCATATTTCGTCGCAGTCATCAAACATTCCATAAACCTTGCTGATTTTGGGGGGGTATAGAGAGGTAGATGCAAACTGTAAATGAATCGCATCCTTGATATCACTTTCAGACTGTTTTTAGGTGTAGCTGCCAATCAACTGACGTTTGCAAACCTCTCCCTTTGAAAAAACATGATTGGTTACTTCTCGACCGCAGCCCTGGTTTTCAGCTTTGTCTCTTATATCTTTATTCAGGACAAAGATGCCCGCGAAGATGATCTAGGAGCATGGCTCTTCATCACATTCGTTGCCTTAATCTGGCCGCTCACATTACCGAATATGGTTCGAACAGTGGTTACTCGATGGCTCAATTCTCATTGTTCTCAAGAAAAAAAATCGATACCAGAAGCCTCAAGAGCCTAATTAAGATTCCAGTTTTGAAACGCCACAGATATGCTGAAGGTAGCGATGGGAACTGGTAGACGATGAGTGGCGTCAGCAAAGTAGTATCCATAAGCATGCTAACTACTGCCTACACTTAATAAAACATAGGAATCTACCATTTTAGATACATAACTCCGGTGAGTCTATGACATCAAATCGGCAAGATTTTTTTCGTCCTATCTGCAGAAAGTTGGCAGCCCAACTGAAGCGCCCCGAATTAGATAAGCTGGTTTTTCTACACCTACCAAAGTGCGGCGGGACATCGTTGAACGCGGCTTTTGAGAGCATTTATACGTGGAGGGGGCATTACACCACGAGTTTAGATCCTCGTGCATCTAAGATTGCCTCGGAGATTGCGGGTGATTCTGTACAGGATTTCCGAGTTCGAATCCTCCTTTATCACTTAGCACAAAAACAGAGTCATTATCTTTCAGGACACTATGCTTACAGTGAGGAGGTATGGGATAAATTTAGTCACCAGTGGAAATTTATGACTCTCTTACGAGAGCCAGTTGCACGGTGGTACTCAATGTATTTTTACAACAAATACAAGAGGGGAGACCATTGTCGAATCCATGAACCACTTAAAGAGTTCATAGAATCTGAAGCTGCACAAGCAGCAGGGAATGGGTATATCCGACAGCTCACAGCAGCACAAGGTGCCAATGAAGATGTTGAGCGTGCAATTACAAATCTGCAGCAGTTTCACTTAGTAGGAGTTCTGGAAGAACTGAATACTCTTGTACAAGACTGCAACCGGATTCTCGGAATCAATCTTGATATAGGCCACCGTAACTTCAACCCAAGAACTGCAAAAGAGCAAAGTGATGAAATCACCCCAGAGATTGATAAGCGTGTTCGTAAAATATGTGAACCGAACCTCCGCGTATATGAGTCCGTACGTCAGCGGATTGCAATGCATGGGTCATGGTTGGTTGAGTAGCGACTAAAATTCGCCTTGCTGACAGGGCGCTTCACTGTCGAGCCCTCAAATGACCCACTGGCAATTTGAGCCTGTTCTTCTGCAGAGAAAGCTTTTGGCGTAGACGCCTGATGTAGCAGGGGGCTTCAAGTACATTCCATTCGCCATAGTTGTCAATATCAGGCGCATTCCGAAAGAATGTAGTTCCAAGTTTCATCGTTCAGATTGTTTGCTTCGGAAAGCAAACAATCGCACGGAAGCAAGGACTCAGCATGACAGTCGTAAAGAGATAATGAGGCCTGCACCTGTGCGATAGTTGGGCCAAGTAGATCATTTCGAGTCCACAGTTAAGTGGGTCTCAGATTCCTTAAAAGATAGATTGACGTGTTTGCTAGGGGGGCGGTTGTGGCTACCCCCTTTTACGGTTAGACGATCGCTAACCATTACCACACGATCGCCTTGGCACTGTGTGGCGATCGCCCCCTGCAAATTGTTCAATGGTTGCCAACGGTCACAGTCGGTGAGGCATTCCTTAAGATTCTCCGGAATTGCGCCTGAACAGTGACTCTTGGTGATATCCAAGGTCTGTTGCTTGGTGCTTCTGGCCATCGGAAGAATGCTCTATGCTGCCAAATTTACGCCGGTTTGTTTGCTTTTATCGCGGGTATGAGCGACCGTTTTGGATTTCTCAGGGGTTATTGGCGATCGCCACGGTATTCACCTTACTCATTCCGTTGATGACCGAGACGCTGCTGGACGACGGTTTGCTGCAGGACAATCAAGCCGTCATGGTTGAGAGCGTGCTGTGGATGGTGTTGTTTGCCGTGCTCAGTGCCGTGTTTACCATTTGGAACGGGTGGTATGCGGTGCGGTTTTCGGAGTTCACGGCCCACTCAGTGCGTATGGGCCTTTACAAGAAAGTCCAAACCTTTGAATTTGCCAACCTCGATCGCTTCTCTGCCAGTGATTTGCAGGTGCGGATGAGTAGCGACATCACCATTATCAAAACCGCTGTACAACTGGTGATTTTGTATCTGGCGCAAGCCCCTGTCATGTTTATTGGCGCGCTGATTTTGATTTACCTCAACAGCCCGGAGTTGATGTGGATTTTGCTCATCGCCATCCCCGCCATTTTGGTGCTGATGTGGATTTACATCGGTAAAGTGCAGCCACTATTTCAAGTGCGTCAACAACAGTTGGATGGCGTGAATGATGTGATGCAAGAGAATCTGGCGGGCATTCGGGTGGTTAAGGCTTTTGTGCAAAGTGCATACGAAAACCGACGGTTTGACCGCAAGAACCAAACGCTCAAGCAAGCCAGCTTGCACCCAATGAACTACGCCATGATTTTGCAGCCGTCGTTGGTGTTGGTGGTCAATGTGTGTACGGCCATGGTGATTTGGTTTGGCGGCGTTTCGCTAACCCAGGGGGTGGCTACGGTTGGCAGCATTGTGGCGTTTACCCAGTACTTGGGCAGCATTTTGATGCCGCTGGTGATTTTGGCCTGGGTCGCGCCCCAGTTTACCGCTGCCGAAGCGTCTGCCGAGCGCCTGTTTGAGGTGATTGATACGGTACCGGCGATCGCCGACGCCCCACAGATTAAACCTCCCGACAGCACCCCGGCAACTGGCCGCCTCGTCTTTGACAACGTCAGCTTTCACTACCCCGCTGACCAGGCCAAAGACTGTGAGCCGGTGCTGTGCGACATCAACTTGACGATTGAACCGGGGCAAACGGTCGCTTTCTTAGGAGCTACGGGCTGCGGCAAATCGACGCTAGTGAATCTGATTCCCCGGTTTTATGACGCCACGGCTGGGCGCATCACGTTGGATGGTCAAGATATCCGCGAGATTCCCCTAGAAAAGTTGCGGCAGCAGGTCTGTATTGCTCTGCAGGAAGCCGTGCTGTTTAGCGGCACCGTGCGTGACAACCTGGCCTACGGCTACCCCGAAGCCACAGAGGATGAACTCGTCGCGGCCGCGATCGCGGCGGATGCTGATGGCTTTGTGCGGGCCATTCCCGAAGGGTATGACGCCATGATCAAACGGCGCGGCACGAACTTCTCTGGTGGTCAGCGACAGCGTTTGTCGATTGGGCGGGCGATCGCGGTGCATCCCAGCGTGCTGATTCTCGACGACAGCACCAGTGCACTGGATATGGCCACTGAAGCCCGCGTGCAAGATGCCATTAAGAGCATGATGGCGACCACCACGACCCTGTTCGTCGCCCAGCGCATCAGTACCGTCATTGCGGCGGATCAGATTTTTCTCCTCGAACGAGGCCGCATTATTGCCTGCGGCACCCACGACGAACTGCTGCAATCTAGCCCGCTCTATCAAGAAATTTACGAGTCACAATTGGGAGGCGTGCCCGCATGAAACCCTTTCTCAAAGCGCGCAAACGGCGATCGAAGCTGGGCACTCCGCCCCCACCCGCCACCCGCTTACAAGTCTTAAACCGGCTATTTGGCTATCTCGCGGCCTATCCCCTGCATTTGGGCGTGATTTTTCTCTTTGTGATCTTAGGCACCGCCGCCAACCTGATGGTCGCCTACCTGCTGGGGGTGGGCATCAACAACCTCAGCACCACGCCAGATTTGCCTGCTCTGACCTTGACGGCCCTGGGGATGTTGTTCGCGGGAGGGGTAAGTTGGGGCTTCTTGCTGGTCGAAGGGTTACTCGTAGCGGATATTTCCCAAAAGGCGACCTTTCAACTGCGACGCGATTTGTTTGAGCACATGCAAACCCTGGCGCTCAACTTTTTCGATCGCCAACCCATCGGCGAACTCATGAGTCGGGTCACCAGCGACACTGAGTTGATTGCAAAATTTTTGGAAACGGGCCTCAACCAGCTCTTTGTGAATACGGCGCGGATTGTGTTTACGACCATTGCCATGTTTTTGCTGGACTGGCGACTGGCGATCGCGGCGCTGACCATTGGGCCGCTGATGCTGGCGTTCGTGGGCTTTCTCGGGCGCGTCTCGGGACCCGCCTTTGACCAACTGCAGCAAGAACTGGGGGAACTCAATGGCCTGATGGAAGAGACCATCAGCGGTGAAAAAACCGTGATTGCCTATCGCCGTCAAGATGCAGCGGTCGAAAGCTTTGAAGAAATTAGCCTGGCCAGCCGTGACGCCAGTGTGAAGGCGCAATTCATCGCCCTGATCAGCCGTCCCGTCACGTTGGTATTGACGAATTTGGACGTGGCGCTAGTGGCGCTGGTCGGCGGTTTCCTCGTGTTGCGGGGAGCCTCCAACGTCGGGGTCGTGTCCACGTTTTTGCAGTACACTCGCCAACTAGCCCTGCCCTTGACCCAATTGTCGAACCTCTTCAATGCGTTGCTGGCAGCCTTAGCCGGTGCCGAGCGGGTGTTCCAAATTTTGGATGAGCAACCGGCGATCGTGGATGCCCCCAACGCGCAGCCCATGCCCCCGATTCAGGGCCAGGTGGAATTCAAAGACGTGGATTTCAGCTATGTACAGGG
>CAZLYS010000258.1:0-6509 GCA_964563415.1 uncultured Halomicronema sp. | reverse complement strand
GCCAACCCATTTTTTGACTTTGATAGGCGACTAAGGACACACATCTTGGAACAGAGCGCAAAATGCCGCATTGCCCCCCTCAGTCCCCCCAATTCTGGCAGGAAACCGGAATTCAAAGTCCCCCAAACTTGGGGGCTTAAAGCCCTCCGGGCAGACAAGAAAAGGGGGCAAGTAGACTGTCAATGCCGGTTCACGCAACTTGTGTGTATCAAGGAGCTTTGATAAGGGAAGGGAACTCTCCGCTCCGCCGCCCCTGAGCTCAGGAAACCGGTGATTGTGAAATCAGGACACGACAATATGCCAGCAATTTTATCGGGGGTAACCCGCTGCTAAATCGGAAAGCGATAGGTGATACCGCCCGACTCAGTGACTTCATACAGGCCATTTAGTTGCACCGCCTTTTCATCCAAATAGGTTTTGGCATCCTCGATGGAAAGCTCCGTTTTAGTCGCAAAAATGATCGGGCTGACCACACCCCCATTGGCTTGAATTTCGGCTATAAAGAGTTGCTCAATTTCGCGATCGCTCTTTCGCTCGCTAGCCTGGTGCTGTTGCCGCAAACTGTGAATTAGCAATCCGCTGATCGCGATCGGGGGTAACCCTAAGAGAATCAGGGCGGGCAATGCCCCTTCCTTATCTTCTGCGGAAAGATTGGGGTTAAGCGTATCCACCGTCGCCCAAATGCTCACGGGGATGCCCCACAACAGCAATAGCCATACCACCGTCTTTTTTAACAGCCTCATTGCTAACCCTCTCTCCAACTTACGTGGCTTGAGCACTCATTGACTCAGGGCGATTGCGATCAACACTAGAGCCCTAGAACTGCGCATATACCGCTGGTCTGAATGCGCTAATCGCGACCGTTCTCCAATGACTAATCAAACATCTCTGATTAAGGTATCCTCAAGTTTTGTCGTCATTTCTGAAATTTACAGGGATTTTGATGGAATTTACATCCTATTTTCTAAGAACTGCCATCCTTTAGCCATCAAATGCATTTAATGAGAGGAACATAGTTCTTCCGCGGGTTGAGTGCAGGCAAGCACGGCGATGCTAATTTCTAACGGTTTACGGAGTTGATATAGCGGCATGCAGTCGAGTCAAGCACACACTGTTCCCTACTCCCTATTCCCTGTTCCCTTCAAGCAAACGAACTGTACTTGACCAAACTGCACAGGGCTATAAATGACGCCCCCTAGGAAGGAGGGGAAGAGTTGCGCTCCCAAAAGTAACCGTCGGTATAGCCCTGGATGCGTTGATCGCGCTCTGCCATAGTCAACCGTTTTTCAGCCAAGCAGCAATATTCGCGATTCGTTTCGATGCCGATGTAGTGGCGCTCTAGTTTTTTAGCGACCACGGAGGTCGTTCCTGACCCGAGGAATGGATCTAGAACAACATCGCCTGCCTGACTACTAGCGAGCATGAGCTTCGCAATCAACTTTTCGGGCTTTTGGGTGGGGTGATCGGTGTTCTCTGGCATCGACCAAAACGGCACCGAAATATCCGTCCACAGATTCGAGGGATGGGTCAGGCGAAAACGCCCCTGACGGGAGTCTTGCCAATCTTTGGGGGAACCTTGACGATCGCGATAAGGGGCAATCACCCGACGCTTGAGCTTCACGGCCTCCACGTTAAAGGTGTATTGGTCAGAAACGGTGCAAAACCAAATATCTTCGGAGGCATTTTTCCAATTAGTTTTGGCCCCTCGGCCCTTTTCTCGTTCCCAGGTGATGCGATTGCGGATGGTGAAATGCTTTGCCAAGAGCGGATACACGATCGCGGACGACTGCCAATCGGCGCAAATATAAATGGAAGCGGTGACTTTCAGCAAACGCTTGAGAGGCAACAGCCAGTCCTCAAACCAGGTGAGATAGTCATCGGGCGATCGCTGCTGAAATAAATGGCCATTAAAATCTTTGCGGAGATTATAGGGTGGATCCAGTATCAGGAGATCGATGCAGGCGGCGGGCAAGTGAGAGATCGCCGTTTGACACGCTTGATGCACTGTGGAATCGAGAATGTCGTCTAACGAGGTGGGCGAGGAAACCTGTCGGAGCCGCGCACCATAGGTGTGAAGATCGTCTGGCGACAGCGTCAGAGTACGATTGCGAGGAGCTTTCAGTTTCGGGGACAACACAGCACAATCCTAAAAGTCCGAAAAAATTAGCGCGTTTCACCCACGCTGCCATAGGATAGCTCTGACATCGTATCTAACGTTATTGGCATTGTTCAGGAAATCGCGAAACCTGTGACTATTCCACCGTTTACTCAATCTCAGTGGACTGCGATCAATGCCCTGGGTCGCCAGGTTGATCAGCAGTTGGAAGCAGCCCAGGTAGGTTTAACCATGGGTGGGGAGCCCACCTACGTTTCAGCCGGCGATCGCACTGATTTGCAATGGCACTATCAAGCGCTGGGTAACGAAAAGCGCCGCCTGGCGAAGGCGTTACTGGCTCGTCTAGAAACTCGATTGAATTATGTAGGTAGTTTGCGCCACTACGGGATCGGCAAGCTGTATCCCGGTGAAACCTACCCGAGATGGGCACTAGGCTGCTTTTGGCGACCTGATGGGCAACCGCTGTGGCGAAATCCCGACCTCCTCGCGGATGAACAGACAACCATGCCCCAACCGCTGGGGGCCGCTGCTGAGAGTTTCATCAAAGAACTGACAGCTTGTTTGGCGATTCCTTCGTCAGCCATCATTCCGGCCTATGAGTTAGAGGAAAAAGCGCCAGCAGGCTTTGTGCTGCCGCTGCTGACGACCAAAATACAAGGCATGCCCGGCTGGCAAAGCTGTCGATGGACGGGCTTTGACCAGGGAATCATCCTATTGCCAGGCGAAGCATCGGTGGGGTTACGCTTGCCACTGGCTCAGATGACAGATGCAGAACAGCTTTTAGTCGAAGCTCGCCCCGCCTTTGATAGCGCCCCCATTCGTCCAGAGCAGCCTACATCATTGGCGGCAGATGACAGCATTCGACTGGCGCTCGTGGTCTCCGTCGAGAACGGTATTGTACAGGTATTTTTGCCGCCGATCGCCTCTGCCCGTAGCTTCGCCGATGTGATCACCGCGATCGAAGCTACCGCAGAAGTACTCGATCAGCCTGTACAGTTGGGCGGCTATGGGCCATCTAGCAATCAAGGCATCGAGGGCTTCAGACTCACCCCCGACCCTGGGGTGTTAGAGGTGAATATCCATCCTGCCCGCAGTTGGGAGGAGTTAGTACAACTGCATGTCGCGCTGGATGAGGAAGCGATCGCCTGCGGTCTGGCCTGCGAAAAATACAGTAGCGACGGTCAGATCTTGGGCACTGGGGGTGGCTCTCACATCACCATTGGCGGCTCGACCCCAGCCACTAGCCCACTCTTGCGACGACCTGATTTATTGCGGAGCTTGCTGACCTATTGGCAGCACCATCCCAGTTTGTCTTATGTCTTTGCCGGACAGTACATTGGCCCCACCAGCCAGTCACCTCGGGTCGACGAAACCCGCCACGACAGCCTGTATGAGCTGGAACTCGCTTTTTTATCCCTAACACCAGGTCAAGCGATCGCCCCTGAAATCGTAGATCGCTTGCTGAGTCCCCTACTGCAAGACGTGGCGGGCAGCACTCACCGCACTGCCCTCTGCATCGACAAACTCTTTCCCCTCTATAATCCTGCGGCCCAGCTCGGGCTGCTGGAGTTTCGCGGATTTGAGATGCCGCCATATACCGGATTGCGACTGCTGCAAATGTTGCTGATTCGGGCCTTGATCGCCCGCTTTTGGCAACAGCCCTTTACCCAACCGTTGCAGCGCTGGGGAGCAGACTTGCGCGATCGCTGGCTGCTGCCCCACTACTTGATTCAAGATTTTCAGGTCGTGTTGAAGGAACTCAAAACCGCTGGCTTGGCCTTTGAACTCGACTGGTTTACCCCTTTTTTGCTGCGACGGTTTCCACAAATCGGGAAGATTTCGCTACTCGACAATCCCTCGCGGGTACTCGAACTACGCACGGCCCTGGAACCCTGGCCAGTGATTGGGGATGCTGGGGGCAGCGGCACCTCGCGACCAGTCGATAATTCACTAGAACGCCTACAACTCTTTCTCACTGGGGCAGTCGGTGATCCGCCAGAGGCGGGGGCACTCGCCCAACGCTATGTCGTTTTGTGTAATGGCCATCGGATCCCCCTCCGGTCGACCGGCGTAGCCGGTGACTATGTCGGTGCTGTTCGTTTTCGGGCGCGCCCCCCGATGGCGATCGCCCATGCAGCCTTGGCCCCTCATACACCCTTAAGATTTGAGGTCATCGACACTTGGCAGTCGCAATTTCTCGGCGGCATTTTGTATGTTCCTGAGGACCCAGAGCAAGCGGCCACTTTGCCTCTGCCACAATCACCAGAAGAAGCGCGATCGCGCCTCAAGCAACGGTTTGTCCCTCTGACAGCAGGCCAAGTGCCCACTCAGCTGCCACCACTATGGGTGCATCCCGAGACCCCGATGACCTTAGACTTACGATTAGCCACCCAGCGTTCGACATAGTGGTCACTTTTTCCACATTGCGGTTAAATTAAGCCAGAGTCTAGGGTGATGCAGAATCAGGTTGTAATCGTGGGTAGACGGCAATGGCGTTGCAATTTCAGCAAGAATGGCAGCGAATCCAGCGACTGTGTCAGCGGGAACCCAGGTTTCCCCTCCGGCGACTAACGTTTGCGAGTGGCGCTATTTTGTCAGGGGCACTGATGCTCAAGGCCATCCCTTCTATCGGGGGCGGTACCGCCACCCCAATGGAAGAAAGTTTGTGGCATAGCACTGGGGTAGTCCGCCAGGCAGTCGTTGATTTATATCGGGTCGAACGCGCCCAGCGACAACATTCTGCCTCAGTTGCCGACGCCGAAACGCCTAGTCAGCCAGCCTCTGAAGACACTGATCAGGCTAATTCACCAGGTTCAGCGACGGCCCAGTCACAACCCCAGGTGCCCCAGGCCAGCGCTGTCGCAATTGGCGAAGATGTCATCGACAACGTGCTAGAGATGCGAGTTGCCGTTGCCCGCAACACATCTTCCGTCACGGTGGGGGCAAGTTCCCTCGGTTGGGTGATTGATACCGATGGCTCAGACCACTGCGATATTGCGGCTCAGACCAGCCTCACTGCTACGGCGACTGCTTCGGGCATTAGCTTCGACGGCTGCCAGCTTTCAGGAGCGGTTTGGCTAGAGGCAGACCAGGGTGGCTTTGTCTTTGTCAAAAATGGTTGGTTCAAAGGTCGCGTCCTGCTCTACAACGACGGCGGCCAGTTGGTGGCTGTGAACTTTGTGCGTTTGGGCGATTACCTGTCGAGCGTCGTCGGCAGTGAGATGTATCATCACTGGCCGCTAGAAGCGCTCAAAGCTCAGGCGGTGGCGGCGCGATCCTATGCGTTGACTCACCATGTGCGACCCGGCAGCGACTATTGGGATTTAGACAATACCCAGCGTTACCAGGCTTACAAGGGCATTAATTGGGAAACCGCTAACACCCAACGGGCCGTGGCCGAGACGGCAGGTGAATTCATTAGCTATAACGGCGGCATTGTCGAATCGCTGTATGCTGCCTCTGACCAAATTGTGCAAGAGGCCCACGGCGGACAGGGCATGAGCCAACATGGCGCAAAAGATCATGCAGTCAAAGGGTTTAGCTACGACCAAATTCTGGGCGTCTACTACCCTGGTACTGGCCTGTCGCGCTTAGTTGTTGAGCAGTAGCACAAGCCGAGTTTTGAGTTTCGAGGATTCTGTGGGAAAGAGGAGGCCCAAGGTCGCTCAGCTTCATCTGAACAGATTCTCCGGGGCGTCGGTTTATCCAAAGCCTTGAGCTCGTGGAGCCACTTGCCACTGCTTGATTTCCCCTGAGTTGCCGCCTGCGAGTAAGCGATCGCCGGTGGGTGACCAGGCGAGACACGAGACACCTGAGGGAAAGGCCTTGAGCGATTGATCAAGCTTACGGCCTTCTCGCCACAGCGCAATGCGGCCATCTTGCCCGGCAGACGCCAACATGAATGAATTGGGTTGAAAGGAGATCGCATTGACTCGATCTTGGTGATGTTGCAAGACCTGTGACTGCCAACCCGCTTTCGGTTTGTCGCCGCGCTCCCAAACCGTAATGCCTTCGACGCAGGCAGCGGCCACAAGGGGCGAACCCGTCGCCATGTTGGGGGTTGACCAGGCCAACTGCCGGACTTTGCCCGGAAACCCCTGCATCAGCCAGGGTGGGGGACTGTCCCATTCCACCACGGTGAGCGTCCGGTCCAAATTGCCCGAGCCTAGATAGCGACCATCTGCCGACCACGCACAAAACAAACTTGCTCCTGGGACGGCAATCAGCGTTGGTTTAGCCTGCCAATCGTCCGTTTGCCAAACCTTGACCCCACCATGCCCACTCACCGCCAGTCGATCGCCCGCCGGATGCCAGTCTAAATGCAAGACTGATGACGCGGCAAAATCCAACTCGGCGATCGCTTGCTGCTCTTTCACATCCCAGACAGATAGGG
>CAZLYS010000257.1:0-6521 GCA_964563415.1 uncultured Halomicronema sp. | reverse complement strand
AGGCTATGAGCACCGTCTACGATGAGCTTGAGGACTTAGCAGGAAAAGTCAGGTGGGAAATGAGTAACGAGTTGGCAAGCATTTTTCGGCTCAGCTGCTGGCTCAGTCTGTAGTCTTAATCTTGATCGCTGTACCAAAAGGCATCGGCGATCGCGCCCCCTTCTTCCTCAAAAAACTCGATGGGGTTGAGAATCACAATTTGCTGAGTCAGGTCATCGCCTAAGCGTCGTTCGACTCGATCGGGGATGCCGTGACCGTAGATCACATGGCCATTACCGGCGAGCACGACGACTTGAGTATCGGGATTAGCGGTTTTGAAATCAGCGATCGTCATCGCCATGGTTTCATCCCACGTGACTTGAGCCGCAAAAAAATTGTCGAAATTGAAGTTGCCATGACTGCCATGAGCCCCAAACGCCGCTGCCACAAACTCCCGGTAGTCTTCGTTGCGGGTGTCGATTTCGGCCAGAGGAGGAATGTAGCGGAGGTCGTCTCCTTCCAGGCTTTCTAAACCTTCGCGGGCAATTTGGCGGGTAATTTCAGCGGGGGCATTCAGCGCGAGGACGGGCAATTCATGCTCTTGGGCGAATTGCAGAAAAGGGGCGTAAAATTCCCACGGAAACCCCCATCGCTCTAAATATTCGGTTTGAATGACTAATTCTTCTTCGGAAATTTCGCCTGCGAGATAGCGATCAATTACGGGTTGAAACGGGCGCTGGAACATTTCCAGGCCAATCGCCATATCTGGATTCTCGGCATACAGGCCCTCAATGATTTCTAGTTGGGCGGCATGATCGGCAGTGCTGTCGTGACGTTCGCCTAAGTACACCACGTCAGCTGACTGAAGGAGCTGAAAACCGTCATCTTCCACGCTAGAAATTGGCGTGGGCACAGCCTCTGGAGCGATCGCCTCTTCGGCAGAACAGGCCAGCGGTGTCGTGAGCAATAGTGTACTCAGCATGGCCCAACCGAGGCCCCATCGTCGCAATCGTAAGGTCATGAAGGATTTAGTCTGTAGGCCGATTGGCGGTGCAGTATAAGGTTAACGCAGCGGTACTCGCCAATACGGCAGCGTCAGTCGCGTCGCATCCCATTAAGGCAAACGCTTGATAGCTCAGCAAGCAAAAGATTGCAGTGGTACCGACGGAAGTCGTCAGGAAATCACCAAAATCTGCTAAGTTTTCAAGCCATTTTAGGAAAATCAGAAATCGAGCCAGAATTGCCATGATCATCAAGCCTCTTGCATCGAAAATCGTACTGACAGATATCGAGAAATCTGCGTCTCCTCCTGAATGAGTCCTGACACCTCCTGTCTGTGAGCATCGGTTTGAGATGCTTGGAGCATATGCCGATGCAGGTCAGACACGTAGTTGCCAATGTAACTTTTTGGCGACCAAGAAGCCTTCTCACGAGGACGACGGGCAACTGTTGTCAGGGATGGTTGAGACATAGCGGAATACCTCATTTCACGATGAGCGTAATCCCCAAACGGGGAAATTTCGGGATGACTAAAGTAGGTACTGAAGACTCTCAGCCAGGATTGACTTTGGCACTTTGCCGACGAATGTTTCTGCAACGGTGCCGTCGCCTGCTTGCAAGACTAAATGAGGGACCCCAGTTACTTGAAACTGCTCTACTTGGTTGCGCCACTGCGGATCATCAATGTTTAGCATGACGAAATTGATCGACGGGTCAAATTCTTGATGGAGGGCTGACAGGCTAGGGGCCATACCCTGACAGGTGGTGCACCAGTCGGCATAAAACTCAATTAGCGTGGGCTTGCCGTTGGCGATCGCGCTAGCGTAGGGCATCGCTGTTTGAGCGCTGGCTTTGAGTGTCATCAACCCGGCCACAGGAGAGACATTGGTGCCGCCAGTAACGGGGCGAGTGAGCCCAAAAGCTGCGATCGCAAAAGCAACGATGAGCGCGATCGCCCAGAGCCCTCGCTGATTGATGCTTTTATGTTTAGAAACTGAATTCCCAGTCATCGAGCAAACTCCTACGCTCAGTCTTTCGCGCCGTACTTAAAATGAGTGGTTGACTCAACCAGCTTGTGTAGCGTGGGGCTCGATTCCCCATAGAGGTCCAACCATTCGTAAAAAGTTAACTCCCCGTTGAGAAAGTCATTTGGGTGTCCGGCCCCGTCGAGCATGATGTTACTAATGGTTTGATAAGCGGCCTTCCAGGCATCGGCGACGTCAGGGGTCCAATCGTCTCCCAAAAACTCTGAAAACGCCTGCATCAACGCTTGTCCGACATAGGGATAATGCTTTGCCAGGGTACCTTTACCCACGTGGTAAGCTCCTAAGCCTTGTAGAGCGTGGGTCAGAGCATCCGGATTATGGAGATTTTCCACAATCAAGGCCAACGATGCGACCAGCTTTTTTTCCTGCAGTTCGAGACTGATCTCGCTAAACATGGGCTCGACTTCAGGATGATTTTGAAACAGATGGCGGTGAAAGCAATCGGAGAACGCCATCGCATTGGGCTTGATTTTGTCAAAGCTCTCTTCGAGTAGGCGAATCTGATTCGTCATGGCACGTTACCCGTAATAGACCAGCAGAATTTGCGATACCCACCGCTCAACGCGGTTTCCTAGTCACTGCGAAATGTTGCTCCTGGCATCTACTGGTAGTAGTAAACCAGCGCGATGTGAAACACGAGCATGACGCCAAATACGGATACGAAAAAGATGTGACTCGTGAGCCAAAGTGCCCGCATGCCCCGAATCAAGGGTCCCTTAGTTAGTGCGGTTCCTGACCCAGGCAGTTTGCCGAAATAGCTGCGAGTGGATTCTAAAATCCCCGTTTCAGCTACGACACCCACTAGGGCCGTCAGCGTTGTGGCAAAAAAGACCCACAGAAATACCGCATTAAAATTCAGTCCGTTTGCCCCTAGGGTGTGAATCAAAACTGCGCCAACCAACGCCACCCCCAGAAAGATATGAGTGCTGCGCCAAAACATCATAGAACCGGGCAATTTGATGCTGGCAATCCAGCCGCGCCCACGTTTGCGCACCGTTAACAGCATTTCAATCACGACAAAGGCAAGGGCCGCATAGCCAGTCCCTTGCTTGTAAAGCTCGCCGCGCAGGAATTGATGTAGTTCGACAGAGCGATCGCGCAGGGCATCTAGATAAACCTCACTCAGAGCAAAGGGCGTGAGCAGTAAGGCGGTCAACAGCGTTAGGCCAATCAGCACTTTAAAGCCCGGAGCAATGCCACGGGGGCGCTTGGGTTGCCGTCGCTGAGCCGCAATCGCCGATGCTGCCTGAGTTGCCATGGCGTCGCCTGCATTGGAGTCGGTGGCTGACGCCAAATGCTGAGCATCTAGGGTGTTGCGCGAACGAGAAGGCTTACTCATGGTCATGTAGGGAAGGCAAGAACGGCAGGGTATTGAATGCGATCACGGCGGTTAAACTGTAAAAACTGCCATCAATGGCAGTTCGCAAACTATCGTAATAAAACTCAGTATTTGAGAAAGCGGTCAAGTAAACCGTATCTAATCGCTCAAATTGGTTAGTTAACCTTGGGTCGACTAGAGAAGGGAGTGACAACCGCTCCCTTCTCTAGCTGGCTTCACTAGGAGATGTGAAGGGCTAGTTACCTCGGTACTAGCGTTAGGCTCCCGCTAGGGGAATGTTGATCACAACGCCACCCATGACGTCATCCACAACAAACTGCTTGTCGGGATAACGCTCTAGGTGAACGGGATGAGTGTTATGACAAGAAGCACACGCTTCAGCGACAGCAATATCGGGATACAGTGCCGAGAAGAACTGCTGGTCGCCCACTTCTTGATAGTCCTTGTAAGGCTCGCCGGATTCAATGACGGAATCCATTGCCGTTTGCTCAAAGTCGTTCTTAGGAGCATGGCTGTCGTTGATGTACCAGGGAGAAATCAAGTTGTAGGTGAAATACCCTTTCTCGTTAGCAATCTCAGAGCCTAAGCGGAACATTTGGGCCGGGAGGGGAATACCTGAGCCCTGCTGCCAAGCTTCCGTGGCCTCGACGGGGACAACCCCATCCGGATTTTCCTTCCCTTCTAATACGTCAACGCGGCTAACCACGTGGCGCGTGTAGGCAGTACGGTCAGCTTCCATGACCGTGTGAATGTAGTCAGCAACTAGTTCAGGCGAAATGCCGGGGGCAGCAGTTGCGGTTGTGCTACCACCGCCGCCACAAGCAACCGCAGTTACCGCGACGGCCATAATAATGGCGATGAAAGCCACTGTGCGCGTGCGCAGTGTATCCATCCACCGTTGTACAAGTGCCATTTAACTTGTCTCCTCTTGTTAGAAATCGTCAAACGTAGACTGTGTGCAGGTCCGTAACCGTGATGTGTCTGTGATTGTTCGTCGTGGCGAACGCGGGGATTGACGATCGCCCTAGCTATCTCCTTGACCGGTCCGCCGTTCATCGAAGGCTCGGACCATCTCAAATGTTTCTAGGGCTAAGGTGGGCGGCGCATCGAAGTTAGCCTCCACCAAGTCATCGTCAAAAATGCTGTTGTAGCTGTACTCCATGCCGTGGCAGTTCATGCACACGTCTTTGACCATGCGATCGCGGGGCAGCAACGTATAGGTGTTGTTGTGATTGACCTGAGTGAACACGTTGTCACCGCTGCCCACCTCATGGCGAGGCAGATGACAGGTGGCACAACTCACCGAACTGGCTGAGGGCCGAGGCAAACTGCGATCAGCTGTAAACAAAGTGGCATGGGTAGAGTTTTCGTAATTCAGCGAATGAGTGTCGCTGTGACAAGTGAGGCAAGAATCGACAGCGGCCTGCACCGTATTAACTGAATGCACGTCATGGCAACTGTTGCAGGTCATCTGCAAACTCATCGCATCGGGCTGCATCGGTAGGCGCGCCATCGCGGGCGTGAGGGGCGAATCGCCCTCCAGTATCCGAATGCCGTGCTTACCGAGTAAAAAGGTATCGACATCTTGCTGGTGGCAGGTTTGGCAACTCTCAATGCCCGGACGCGCCACAAATTCATTGGTGTCTGAGGCCTCATGGCAACTAGAGCAGTTAACTTCATTCAGCGCGTGGGCGCTGGTTTGCCAGAGTTGAGTGGCTTCTTCAACTTGCGCTGGCTCAAGGTTATTGGCCTGCGCAGGAAAGTCCCAACCGGTCAGCAAGCATAGCGGTAGCACTAGCAGAGCGATCGCCTGTCGCCAAAATTGTTGCGGCATCATGCACCTCCTCCCAAGAACTCTTGGTTGAGGTCAGGAGACGGTGCCGTCTCAACCTTCGTCAACATGGCGCGATCGGGCAGCTGCTGCACCGGCAACATCGGCGGTTGATCAATGTTCTCGATCAGAAATCCGGTCGAAATTGAACGGTGATCATGATAGTTATGGCAACCGGCAGTCCAACAACCGTCAGCTGCAAAGCCATCGTGACTCTTGAGGTCGCCCTCAATAATGCCCTGATGGCAGTTCATACAAAGGTCAGGCTGCAAATGCACCCCACGACCAAACATATGCACATGTTCGTTATGGCAAGTAGTGCAGGTCAGCGCCTCAATCTTGGCCAGTTCCCCTGCCCAACGGGGATCGCGAAATTTGCTCGCGCCGTGCTTGTCCTTCGCCATTTCGGCCTCATGACAACGCAGGCAAGTGTCATTGCTGACCGGCCTAAAGCCCTCATGACAAGAACTACAGGAAGTTTCAAACAGGTAGTGACCCACAGAGGTTTCCCCCGGTAAAAATACCTGTTTGTTGTCTAGTGCAAAGGCCGCCCCAAACCAGGCCACCAAAGCGATGCACACTAGGATAATGGCTGTTTTCAGGTTGAAAACAGACTGCCATCTTAAGGCTCGGCCTCTCAATGCCATCGGTCTCTCTTTGTGCTCTCCTCAGCGTCAAATCAACAGAAACAGCACAACCAAGGCAATGAGACCACCACCAATCACACCCGCAGCAGTACCAGTGCTGATGTTGCTTGCGGGCACTTCGACTGCAGCGGCGCCATCTAACTGCACAGCGGCTTCGTCGTAGTCAGCACCTTCCAGCATGACGTTGGTGATCAGGCCGTAAGCCTCAACCCATGCCTGCTTCGTATCCGCTGTCCAGTCACTGCCCAAATATTGCTCAAAGGTTTTGAGCAAAGAGTTGCCCACTAGCGGGTAATGCTCAGGCAGTGCCCCATATTTCACATGTCGAGCCCCTAAGCCTTTTAGCGCCCCGGTTAACTTACCGGGCTGACGCAGATTTTCGACAACAAATACGAGGGAATCTAGCAGCATGCTTTGCTGCTTAGCCATATTCGTGTGAGCAAACAGGGGCTTGGCGGCGGGATAATCAGTGAACAGGTTGTCGTAAAAGCTGTGGACAAACTCGTTAGCCTTGGGCGCTACTTTCCCAAAGCTCTCTTCAAGGAGTGTGATCTTGAGCCCAGTCGCCTCATCCACTTCAGGAGGTGGAGGCTCCAGTTGCACCTGCTCTTGGGAATAGTCAGCGCCTTCAAGCATCACCTCTGTGATGACTCCATAGGCGTCTGCCCAAGCTTGCTGAG
>CAZLYS010000256.1:0-6521 GCA_964563415.1 uncultured Halomicronema sp. | reverse complement strand
TGACGAGACAGCAGGGGAACTAGCTCCCTCAGCAGCACTTCCAGTGTGGGAGCGTTGCGCAGCGATCGCCAAATGATCAGGTCAAAGGAGGACTGTAAATCTTTGGCCACCTTCACGGATAAAGCACTTTTACCAATGCCCCCCATGCCCAGCAGGGCGATCAACCGACACCGATCCTGGTCGATCCACTGGGATAGGGTGGCGAGTTCCTCCGCTCGTCCGTAAAACAGCGAGACGTCGGGCGCTTCTCCCCAATCAACGCGATGAGGTGCTGGATTGCGGGCGAGCGCGGCTGGCGATGGCGAATTCAGCGAATTCGACAGGTGTTGAGACCGATCATCACCCGCTTTAGCTTCCGCATATCGCTGCTCAAGAACTGCCCGAAAGCTTGTCTTCCCAACCTTTTCGCCCAACGCCTGACTCAGTTTTTTCCAGAACTTGGGTCCGGCGACTCGGGTCAGGTACCCCGCTGCATAGCCCGCCTCTGCCGCAATTTCTTCATAGGTTTGCCCCGACCAAGCTCCTTTAAACAGGGCTAACTCGGCATCATTCAACCGCCTGCCGTACTGGTTAGACATGACATCGTTGAGCAGTATGAGGGCGGCTTCAAAATCCATTTGAGGGCAGGTCAACAATCAGCAGCAAAGGGTAAAGCGGCAACCGTTTGGGGCTGGTATGAGATTATATGAGGCTGATCTTACGCGCCATCTTTGTATCCGTTTCTTTGCAGCTTTGAGGGACAACTCAAAACCCGGCAACCTTGGTCAGATCAAGGCTGCGCGCTGTACCCAAATGAGCCTCCCTGATTGATGAGGTGATGTCGCTCAAGTGATGACTTTATATGTAACGACAAAACCCACTAAAGTCCATATGCTTGAAACATACAAAAGAGGACTTTAACTGCCCAAAAGAAACTTCTGGCTTATTCAATAATTGACTTCCAAGTAAATTCCCTTAACCCAAGCAACAGAAGGAATACCTTCCAGAAAGCCAGATATCACTGGACTCTAAAACTTTTGGCAGCTGATTCGCCAATTCAATAAACAATAGAAATTCCCGAAATAGACTCGGCTTGAACTTTTCAATTCAAAGAAAAGTTCAAGCCGAGTCTATTTATTTCAAAAGCAATAAAGGCTTTTTTAAGAAATACTAAAAACATCGATCTTCTCTGTTTATTCTCGATTCATGAATACATTCAAATCAGATTGAGGATCGAATATTGAAAGCAATTTATTGCAATTGTTTTCTGTTTTTTAATGTCAGTGGATGAATTTCATCAACAAGGTCTTTCTTTGTTTGGAAACACTGATGCTATCTTTCGAGCCACGAAAGATGATCTCAATCTTTACTTGAATCCATTCATAGGAGCTAGCATCATGAGTCTTGCTGCGACCACATCAATGACTTCTTCGGTCCATCCACCGCCGTTAACAGCGATTATTAGTTTCGACGAATATTCTGGATTGACTGAAGGAAACTCTGAAGCCCTCTCTCAATTACGACAACTGCAAGCCGATCATTCTTTTTGGCAAAATCCCTTGCTCAAAGCTTTTTGGGCTGGTCATTTAAGCTTGGAAGATATGCGATTTGTGTTTGGTCAGTATTCATTTTATAGCCGTGGCTTTACGCGCCTTTTGGCGGCCTATATGGCAAATACCGATAATGACCTGCACCGTGCTCAACTGATGCAAAATCTTTGGGAAGAAAGTGGCGAATCTAACCTTGATCAACGCCATGCTGAGCTCTTTCGTCAGTTCTTAACTCAAGGCTTAGGGGTGGCGGTTGAGCAACTCTCCCCCATTCCAGCAACCCAATCATTTATCAATGAGTTGTTGGCTGTTTGTTTGCGATCGCCCGCTTGTGAGAGTGTTGCTTTGCTCTCTCTCGGCACAGAAGGCATTGTGCCGCGCCTGTATGAAATTTTTGTGCGGGGACTGAAACGGGCGGGCGTCGCGGAGCAGCATCTGCATTTTTTCCATCTGCACATTGCCTGTGACGAAGAGCATGCGTTGACCCTAGAAAAGATTTTGGTGTCTTATGCTAGCGAGCCCCATTGGTTTGACGCCTGTCGGCGGGCGCTGACCTTCGCCTTAGATCTGCGCGAGCAGTTTTTCACAGCCTTGTACGAACAGATCCAGCGACGGCGAATCCAGCCCATTCTTGAGGGCATTCAGCAGGGGCAGTCACTGACGGTTTCTTACCCCGTGCTGCGGTATCAGGCTGAGCAACCAGGCAAATTCCTCTATTGCAATCGCAGTGACCAGGGCAAGTCATCAATTGACTTTAGCGTTGAGCGATTAGCAGTGCCCTCGACGGTGCTCGATCCACGGTTAGTCTATGTCTCACCGCATAAAACGAATGAGCGTCACCGTCATGCCCACGAAGCGCTGTTTGTGATTAAGCAGGGCCAAGGGACCGTCTGGATTGACCAAATGCCGATTGAGGTAGCGGTCGGAGACACGGTCTTTGTGCCCCGTTGGGCGGTTCACCAGATTGCGAACACTGGTGATCGCCTACTGATTATTTTGGCCGTCACTGACTTTGGCCTTACCCGTCAAGCCTTTGTCGGTAACTACTTAAGCACCGCTCGCATGCATGCCGCTCAGGATGCTGATTGTGCTGAGCTGCGCCCTCTCAAAGCAGGTGATGATCATGACTCACTCTAATGCTAACCGCCCCCGATTTGATGAAGTGGCGATCGCTGATTTTGGCCCTTTCCAAATCGCGGTCTTGACCACAACGGTAACGGTCAATCGGCAATTACTGTCAACCCCAAGTTCCATTACTGAACGGGTTTACCACAGCCAGGGCCACCTTATCTGCCAGGGCCAAATCGTGGCTGACTTGCAGAGTTTAGAAATTGGTGTCGTAGGCACTCAACAGGGTCTGTTTAAGGCGATTCAACGACTAGCACCAGCAGTCAATTTGGCCTTTGAGATTAAGAGCCCCCGCTCTCTACCCGAGACGGTTTTGACGCAGGCCCGATTTGCCTACCAGTTACCCAACAGTCCGTCATCCTATCGGGCCGTGTTTCGTCAGATCTGCCCTCGCTTTGTCCGCATTTATCCGTTTGTTGGGGCAACGGCCGTGCCAAAACAAGTCGTGCAAATGCAAGCCGAAGAGCAGCACTTTGTGGGGCAAAACCAAGCGCGGCTGCGACAAATTCCGTTTTACAAAGCCTCCTTTGACCTCTAAATCAACCCTCCGCCTGTTGGCAGCCTTAAGGAGACTAGACCCATGAACGCTAAATTACCCCGCTCTGAAAATCTGATTTCTCCAGATGCCTCGATGAGCAATTCCTCTCTTTGGGAGGACTACTTGAACGCCCTCAACTCTTTAGCTAACCGGCTCATTCAGTGCTTGGTGGCAGGCCAAGCACCCGATATCCAAAGCGTGCGCTTGAGTGATGGCCAAATTTTGTGGAGAGCTTACGACCCAGTGACGAATACCTCGTTTTACAGCGTCACCGAAGCGGACCTGAGTGACTGGCTCGATCGCCGCTAGCACGTTCTCTAAATCAGCTTTTCCCTGATAGATATCGCTGATCAGCATGGCCCAAGGCTGACTTGACGCCCTCAACCATCTGGCCAATAGCAGTCTCCTCCCTGCTTGATCTGCTCTACCTTGCCCACATCACTCGGCGAATCTGAGTTCAATCGCCTATTGCCGCAAGCACGAATGGTGCCATGCCTGCCGTTGCTGGTGCTGGATACGCCTGCTCTCAAAACCCCAATCAACTCTATTCCAACAAAGGAGAAAACCCATGCGAACTAACGCTCAATTCCCTGCAAAGACTGCCCCAAGCCCAGCGCAGAAGCTGGGTAAACGCGATCGCCCTCGATTGCTAGCAACGTGGAAAGTCGATCAGGACGGCTCACCCATGTGCCGCTGGGAGAAAGCAACCCACTAACTTTCTGATGACAGAGGGCAGAGGCAATTTATCTGCCCTCTGCCCACCTCTCAACTCTTGTAAT
This sequence comes from uncultured Halomicronema sp., assembly GCA_964563415.1. Lineage (GTDB taxonomy): Bacteria > Cyanobacteriota > Cyanobacteriia > Phormidesmidales > Phormidesmidaceae > Halomicronema. The sequence goes on along the minus strand of CAZLYS010000256.1, from coordinate 2,547 downwards.
GCGATGTAACGACAACTCACCAAGCACCTATCGCAGTGTTTGGAACAGTTTTTGATGCCCACAACCCACAACTCAAGTAACAAGGAGAAAACCCATGACCCGCTATTTTTTCGGCGATGAAAGAAATGACTACGCCGAGGCAGAAATCACCAAAAGACGGTTCTTTTTTGACACCTGGGAGAACTGGATCATGTACGGCTATGGCGGTGACGATACCCTGATTGGCGGTCGCGATGACGACACCTTATACGGGGGAGACGGTAATGACCTTCTCGATGGTTCATTCGATAACGACAAGCTCTATGGAGAAGCCGGGAATGACACCCTTGATGGGGGGGGAGGCAAAGATTCTCTGTACGGCGGCGACGGCAATGACCATCTTTATGGAGAGGCTATCCCTGGTCCAGGTGGAATTTTTGCTTATATAGCCAGTTATGAGCATGACGATTATCTGTCGGGGGGGGCAGGCCGCGATTATATAGACGGACAAATCGGCGATGACACCCTGTATGGCGGCACCGGTAACGACACCTTACTTGGCTTCAAAGGCAAAGACTATCTAGACGGCGGTGAGCACCGCGACAGTCTACGTGGTGGCGAAGGCGATGACACCCTATACGGTCGCAATGGCAACGACAAGCTATATGGAGATGATCAAAACGACTCTCTGTACGGGGGCAATGGTAACGATTCGCTCGAAGGCGGTGCTCACTTCGACCTCCTGGATGGCGGCGCCCACAACGACTATCTAGATGGTGGTAGCTCCAGCGATACTCTGCGGGGTGGTGATGGCAATGACGTTTTGCACGGCGGTACCGGTGGTGACCGGATGTTGGGCGGCAATCACAACGACTCACTCTATGGGGGTGACGGCCAAGATACTCTGTACGGAGAGGCGGGTAACGACTCGCTCGAAGGCGGTGCCGGTATTGACTTCCTGGATGGGGGAATGGGGGACGATCGCCTCTATGGCAACGATGGCAGCGATGACCTCTACGGCGGCTATGGCAACGATACCCTACATGGGGATGACGGCAATGACGACCTCATTGGTGGCTATGGCAATGATGCGCTGGTCGGTGGTGACGGTAACGACTTTGTATCCGGTGGCGCTGGCAGAGATTTTTTGGGAGGTAATGCCGGTAACGACACCCTCAAGGGCGCCAGCAATAACTCAGAATCTTTCAACACCATTGATTATCTGATGGGCCATGAGGGCAATGACCGGTTTGTCTTGGGCAATGCCCGTGAGCGCTTCTATGACAGTGGGTTCAACCAATTTTTTGGCGGCACTGACCACGCCCACATCTTTGATTTTGACCGGACTCAAGACACCATTCAGCTGCATGGCGATAGCAACGATTACTATCTCACGGGTGCGGCGGATGGCAGTGGCACCTGGATTATGGCCCACCAGAATGCTGAGGCAATTGGCTTTATTGCCAACAATGCACATATCGGTCTGGACAACTCAAATCTGAACCTGAACGCCGCTTATTTCGACTACGTCGGTTAATCCGTGTACTGAGGCCTCAAGGGAAAAACCCCATTGGGGTCTCAATCAACGTGGGCATTGTCACTCTGGCGATCGCTGCTGGGTTTGACATTACCAGAGGCGATCGCGTCTCCTGATCGTCCCGATCATCCGATACTTTAAAAACTGAGCTTCATCTGCACGCCTCTCTACTCTGCAGACCTCACAAACCATGAATATCCTCTTCCTACACTCCAACTTTCCAGCCCAGTTTCGTCATCTGGCCTATGCCCTCGCGCAAGACCCACGCCATCGGGTCGTATTTGGCACCAATCGCCGCGAAGGTCATATTCCCGGTGTGACGAAAGCGCTCTATCGCCCCAGTCGTGACGTGAGTGAGCACACTCACGCTTATGTGCGCCCTCTGGAAAGTGCTGTCCTCACGGGTCAGGCAGTGTATCGCATGGCTACCCAGCTCAAAGCAGATGGCTTCGTCCCTGATGTGATCTTTGGCCATTCTGGTTGGGGCACGACGCTATTTATGAAGGATCTCTTCCCCAAGGCGCGGCTCTATTGCTACTTTGAGTGGTTCTACCATGCCCACGGCAGCGATGCTGATTTTGACCCGAGTGAACCGATGGATGCGGATGGCGAAGCACGCATTCGATTAAAGAACGCGCCCATTTTGACCGATTTATATAGTTGTGATCAGGGATTGTCACCGACTAACTGGCAGCGATCGCAGTTTCCTAAAGAATTTCAGTCCAAAATTCAAGTCCGGCACGACGGAGTGGATACGGGGTTCTTTAGCCCCCGCCCTGGCAGCAAACTAATTTTGCCGCGCCTGTTACTCGATCTCTCGGGCGCTCAAGAAGTCGTGACGTATGTGGCGCGGGGTATGGAACCCTATCGCGGCTTTCCGCAATTCATTGAAACGGTGGCCCTGTTGCAACAGCGCCGCTCGCAATGTCATGTCGTCGTCGTGGGGGAAGACCGCGTGGCCTATGGTCGCCAACGGTCTGATGGCAAAACCTACAAAGAATGGATGTTGGAAAATACGCCCCTCGATATGT
>CAZLYS010000255.1:0-6526 GCA_964563415.1 uncultured Halomicronema sp. | reverse complement strand
TGACGTAGCAAGTAGTCGCAGCGAGCAGAGTGGGGATCATCAACACGCCGAACCAGCCTACATAGAGGCGGTTTTCGGTGCTAGTTACCCACTGACAGAACTGTTCCCAAAGGGAAGCAGACTGTTGTTGTTGAAGGGTTGTAGTCATTGTTAAAAATGAGTGCGGGTTTGTGAAAAGACTCATCCAGAAGGGATGAGATGGACTTATCCGGAAGGGATAAAAGGTATGTATATCCGTACATTAACCGAACTGTAACGAAATGTAAACAGAACTCAGGTTAAAGTTGCCTTATCAGTTTGATAAGGTCACTCTTTTCACAGTCAGAAATCAGGTGAAGGCTGGTGAGGTCTAGCGGTGGCGTTTCTGCCATCCCCCCAGAGGCGACGCTCGGAAATATGTCAAACCGTGCAGTTCTCTGATTAAGGCTTGGCTGCCCCTTACACTGAAAACAATGAGCTTGATAATGCAGCGCTATGACCGTTGAAACAGTCGGGAATCCGCCCCCAGAAGCCGAGCAAATCCGGGCCACTTTGGAATCTCAGCTACCTGATATTATTGCGAGCTTCAATCAGGTCTTAAAAGAGCAGTATTGCCTCTCTCATATCAGCGTGGGGGGATTTACGATTGTGCCTGAGAGTGCAGCACCCGCTACGGTCATCTGCGACCAAGACAGTTGCTCTGTTCACTAAGCTTCATTCCAGCTGAGAGCGTCAAGCGCACCGGCTGTCAGCTGGCTAGAGAGTGCCAAATTCGAATTTTTCCAGGGCAATGAGGATCAGCCCGAGACCCAGGCTGAGGGTAATAAACCAACCGGCCACTGCGGTCAGGCCGAGCACCCCATCATCCCGACCCCCAGTGGCCATCAGGGACCAACCTTGAGACAAGTTGATCGGCTCCAATCGGTTGAAGCTGGCCCGAAACACAATGGGTTTCTCCAGTTCGCGATCGCTCGCGAACGTCAAAGTCAGAAAACGTCATCCCTCGCCTCCTCGCGAGACCTTGGGCAAGGTCTTAATGCCCAACTATCTGAGCGGCCGCCAGGACTGTGACACTCCAAAGTATCGCGGCATAAAGTCGTTGGGTGCTCCAGCCGGATGCAGAGAGTTCAGCCACGCGGACAGCAACTTTAGCCTGAGAACGCATCGAGTGATCAGCAGTGAAATGGCGATTGTGCATGAGGACTCCAGAGGTCATTTCTCTCTCATGAATGCATCTCGCTTCTCAACCCAATTTGGGATAACAGCGGCAAAGTCCTTATACGGAGAGCTTTCCTAACAAGGACTTGCACAAAAAGGAAAAGAAAAACTTAAGAAACCAAGTCAAGGTTTATTAGAAGCCCGTAATATTACTTTATGTTTTGGTGGAGTGCTGAACTTAAAGTCTCCGTCTGACGGATAGTGTTTGCTGGGATAGCAAGATTGAGATTGATTAAAGAGTTAGTGCGATCAGAACAACCAGTAGTGGAGTTCTTGCAGGCTGAGTGTGCCGTCTCGGAGGCGGCACTTGAGTTAGCCTGGCGAGGCTGTAATCACGTGCCTCATCTGTTGCCCATGGCACTCTGGCAATACGGTCTGATTACTCTCGATGAATTAGAACGGGCCCTAACTTGGTCAAGTCAGACCGCAGATGGCTAAGCGACTCAGGGCCTGGCCCCAAATCTCAGTCTCGCTACTTTGGAGCCTTTTAGGCGTGTCGTTACCTTTGAAACGCCTGTCCAGAGAGGCTTTCAGCCTTGGCGATCAAAATTTCTCCGATTCTACACATAGGCCAAGAAGAAACTCTATCTTTTATTGATGCGGCAGCGAAAATCTCATCGTAGAGGCAACAGTGACTTCACTCATCAACTATGGCGGGAGATCGCCGCATCTTGACTTTGTTCAGTTGAAATTTCGTATCCCAGGCTGACACCTTAACGGATGATTGGGAGGATCGTGATTTTGCCAGATCAAAGCATCCATCGAGACTATGGACGGCTATTGGTGCTCCGATCTTCGTTATCTACGACAGCTTGGCTTGAATCACTTGATGGCGATCAACCCCTTCTAGAGCATATCGGTTATAGCCGTTGGCGATGATCAAGTCTTCTAAATAGGCCACCCGGTCAGTGGGAGCTGGGTGAGTAGATAGATAGCTTGACGGGTTACTGGCAGAAGCAGCTGCGATCGTGGCCATAAAGTTACGCAGGCCATCCGCTGCATAACCAGAGGTCGCCAAGACACGAGAACCCAAAATATCAGACTGCCGTTCTTGTTCTTGGCTGTACTGAGCACTCAAGATATCGGTCACTGTGCTGCCGTAGGGGACATCGCTCACCAATGGCTCAATCAGATTTTCAATTAGACCATTGGTATTGACCTTTTGGATGCCATGAGAAAGAACGGAATGGGCAACTTCATGGCCCATGAGTCCGGCGAGTTCGGCCTGCGATCGCGTGCCTAAAATTGCCCCCGTATTCACGAACACCTTACCTCCCGGTAGTGCAAAGGCGTTTAACGAACTGTCACGCACGACAAAGAACTCGTAATCAAAGTCACGCCCCATCAGTTGAGCAACTTCTAATCCCAGTTGCGTTACGTAGTCCACGACTTCAGGATCGTCGACCAGTGACAGAGTTTGCTTATATTCCTCTGCCAGCAAGACCCCTAACTCAGACTCATCCGCAAAGGCCCGCGATACCTTTTGGACGAGTTCTTCAATATCCTGGGCCGCATTAAAGATGCTCCCAGGGGAGTTGAAAATATTGCCCGGATTCAAAAAGCCACCATCCAAGATGTCGGGCAAGGTATCAACGGTAAGGTTAGCAGCGGCCAGGATAATATTGCGCAAATTCTGGCCTGAGGTAAAAGCGTTGAGTTCGTCATCCGCGATCGCTCGAAATTCTCCTGCTTGTGGATGATCCAGATTCAGGATGGCGAAGGAACGCGCGGCAATCGAGGCTTCCAGATGCTGGCCGTCGTCAGAGAGCGCTTGCACCTGCGCCATCACAATGTCAGACGAGTAAGGATGCACAGTGGCTGCCTGCTCTAAAACTTCCAGAGCTTCAGAATCGCGACCATTCTCTTGCAACAATGTGGCGAGTTCGAGCGGGGCGACAATAAAGCCCGGTTCAGCAGCGGTTAGTTGCTGCAGCGCCACAATGGCACTGGTGGTTTCATTGCTGGCGAGTGCTGCCTGCGCGACATTCCAGTAAGCCAGATCGGCTGAATCGAGATTTTCCGGGACATAAATCGGTTCAACCACCTGAGAAACCGCGCGATCGGCAAATTCTGGCTTGAGCTGTCGATAAATCTCTTCCGCAGCGGCAATATTGCCTGACCGATAGAGCTGATCAGCTTCCACAAAGGCAGCAGTCGATGCTGCCGCACCACCTTGGGCCAGCAAAGGCGGTTGAGAAGACAGGGGTGAGATCGCGGTTGCAGATACCATCAGGCTTTGCCAAAGCCCACATAGCACCAGACCCAGTAGCATCCAACCGCAACGTTTAAGGACTGTTTTCATAGGACTTGGGAATTAAGTGAATTCAACGTAAAGCGTGAGTAGATGCGGTTCGGATTGCTGGGGGTATCGACCCAATGTCAACCTGCCTAAGGACAAGTCAACAAATAGTTCCATTCGGTAGTATCAATTGTGGCATTGCCCGTAACCACGACCTCTAACCGCCCTGAGGTACCGACTAAAGGAATCGTGAGCGCATCGCGCCCAGACACAAAGCCAGTATCCAAAATTTGCACCCCGTCTTGAAAGATTTGGAGGCGATCAGGCACACCAAACATTTCATAGTCCAGCTTAATTTCGCCTTGGCTAGCGCTCATTTGGACAAAGCGGCGATCGCCCTCTTGTCCACCACTCGCCTGCTCGCGATTGCAAAACGCCACGGGAACGCCTGCCGTCGTATCAATGCCTAACCCTTCTTGACAAGCCCCCACCCGCAAGCGATCAGCAGAGTTGGAAGCAAAGGCACAGAGGACCTCCATATCCACAGAGGTTAGAGCCGCTTCTCGATCAAACGTCGTCACCTGGCCAGATGCATTGTGATGGCTGTAGCGTTCTCCCTGTTGGAGAATTGCCGGGTCGTCTTCTCCGGCCGCAAGCACATTAATCGCGCCTTTCAGCACATCCACCTGCAGACCTGCATCAGTACTGCGAGTCTGCACCAAGATTTCATCGCTGCCCTCAGCTTGCACTGCAGCATCAGTAGCAGGCAAGATCACCACATCATCAGAGCGATAAACTTGGGCGCTACAGTTAGCTGCCTGAGCCTGAGCCACTAAGGTCGTCAGAGCCGTTTCTAAAGTGTCACCGCTGCCCGCAACCGTCTGGAGGGACCCATCCTCACAAATCAAACTGGCCTGCAGTTCCGGTTCACTACTCCACCAAAACCCTGTGGAGGTAATGCTGCAATCGCCTCCAGAAGCAGCACACTGGGCGATTGCCTCACCACACGGATCACTGGTGGTTGAAGTGGCCAGCCCATGACTACCCGTAGCATCGGCTGCCACACAGTAAGAAATTTGCCGGACAGGAGCCTGAGCCAGTTCCTTAGTCCCCAATGCCACTGACTCAGGCGGCACTAGAGACCCGGTGGAGCCACCACGAGTGACCTGTAAACCAGTTTCACAGCCGCGATCGGCATTACTCGCTAGCCCCCAACCGATCAGATAATCGCCCCCCTGCACCTGACAGGGAAAGTAGTAAATCGACGCCTCCGGATGGGGATTAGTCTGCACATAAAAGTTGAGGTCATCCCCGTTAGCGGATAAAAACCGCAGCATGGCGCGAGCATTATTCGGCGGCACCGTCAGCAGTGCATCCCGAACTCGTTGTAGTACCGTGCCAATCTGGATGGGCTCACGGCGCCCACTACGCCGAATGAGCAGTTCGCTACTATTGCCAAGCAAATCATCCACGCGGGTTTGCTCTGGCACTTCAGCCAGCGTTGGCGTACTCATCATCAGGGTTGAGACCCCAAAGGCGATCGCCGTACCTATGCTGCGGCAAAGTCGGCCCTGGGGCTGGGGGGCTATCGTCATCATGCGGACCAAACGTTACAAATATTGCCAACAGGGTTATCGGTTTAACACAGGAAAAACATCTAACCGATCAGGCGTTCTGGGTAGGGCACATTAAGTCAATACAAGCATGTGTCTACGAAAACCGAGAAGGATCTTTTGTGCCAAGGTAATTGCAGTAAAACGTAATTTTACTGACCGATTTCGGACCGGTAGATGATGGATTTTTGTTCAAACTTAAGGGGAGAAACAAGATTGTGGGGGCGGCGATCGCTTTCCCTATGGATAATGCTGAGCACGATTGTGAGTTATCTGGTGTGGCTGGCGGCAGAACCAGCCAGTGCCCAAAGACAGGAAAACGACGATTTTTTGTCTCTGTGTGAAAACCGCGATCGCCTCTCGGCAGCAGCTCAACACACCCTCGATCAACTACTCCAAACGGTAGAAGCGACCGACTGTATCGCGGGTGATCGCGCTTTAAGCACCACCACCCAACTCACACTGAATGATGCGGAAATTCGTGATGTCAGTATGCTAGCTACGTTGCGATCGCTAACTGAGTTGTATCTGAGCAACAACCAAATTCAAACAATTGCACCCCTAAGACAACTCACTAACCTGGAAGTGCTGTCGCTAGACGGCAATCAAGTCAGCGACGTGACTCCATTGACCTCATTGCCAAATTTACACAGCCTTTATCTGAGTCAAAATCGCATTAGCGAGTTACCTTCATTCGCATTGTTGACTCAGTTAGAAGATCTTGATTTAAGCCATAATCAAATTCAATCTGTAGAAGCTTTGTCAGACAATTCTAGGTTGCAATCTCTCAATTTAAATCAAAATAATATTAATAATATCGATCCTTTATCAACTCTTGTTAATCTCCAATCATTAACCTTGGATCAAAACCAAGTCATACAAATTGACGCAGTCAAAAATCTCACACAGCTATCATTTTTGAGTTTCAATTCCAACATCATACAAGACGTTAGCATCGTCCAATATCTTGAACAATTGATTGACTTAGATATGGATGGTAACCCTCTTGAACTGGAGGACCAGCGAATTATCCTACAAACTGTTGATCTCAGAAGATTGCGCCTTAAAAATGAATGTTTTTCCTGTAACCTGGCAGGATTAGATTTTAGTAATGCTGATCTGATCGGGGTGTACTTAGAGAACGCTGACTTATCGAATGCCAATTTGCAAAATGCAGATTTAGTTGGTGCCGTTTTAGAGCGCGCCAACCTGAGCAATGCCAATTTGCAGGGAGCCGATTTGACCAACGCCATTTTATCGACTGCCATCCTCGATGGGGCTAACCTACGGGGTGCCAACCTGTGTGGTGCCGTATTACCTTCAGGATATGAAAGTCAATGCTGAGATTGAAGTCTGCTCTCGCGATCGCTTGTACGATCCCACTCAACTGTCTAATTTGGGGATTTTTAGCAATCCCTGTAATCGCCTCAGAAAACTTTATCGAACTCTGCACACAGCGGGAACAACAACCTCCAGA
>CAZLYS010000254.1:0-6528 GCA_964563415.1 uncultured Halomicronema sp. | reverse complement strand
GCTGGTCTATCTTAAGGGAGTCGGGCGAGTCAAGGTCTTTTGCCAGCGCTTCAAAAACGAATCGTGTCGGTATTATGCTCTGTACTTGCCTGACCCTGAGGCTTTAGAAGCATCTACTGCGGCTGACTTTGAGCAATTGCATAACCAACATTGGGGCATTGAATGTTTTCACCGAGCCGGGAAACAGTTGTGTGCCCTCAAACGCTTTCGGGTGCGCTTGAAGGAAGCCATTCACACCCATATCTTCTGCGCCCTACGGGCCTTTGTCGAGTTGGAGTTGCACGTCTGGCACCAGCAGTTAGGCAATTGGTATGAGCTACAACGTCACCTCTATCAAGATGTCGCTCGCCAGTTCATCCTCCAATCACCACTGATGGGTAGGACCGCTTGAATTATGGTTTTGCTAATTTTGTCAATGCGTAAGTCCTGTGGGAATCATGGGGATTGCCATAAAAGTTCGGCCAGGCTTGGTAGGCGGGCTCATTCCGGGCGGTGTCTAGCGGGGCGTCGGGCGGCACGTATCCCCAGTTATCACCCGAGTGATTCATGATGATGTCGAGGATGATCCGCATATTTTTGCTGTGGGCCGCCGCCACCAAATCGAGCAGATCCTGGCGGGTGCCAAACCGAGGGTCAACCTCAAGAAAGTCTTGAATGCCGTACCCGTGGTAGGTATCGAGCCGTGCCCGCTGCTTAAAGACGGGGCCGACCCAAAGGGTGGTGATCCCGAGACTTTGCAAATAGTCGAGTTGGCTACGGATACCCTTGATCGTGCCGCCCTGCCAACGTTTTCCTGATTCGGCCCAGTCATGCCAGTTCCAACCCGGTCGGCCACGCCCGTTGCGGAGATGGGTGATTTCGGTTCGGCTCAAGAGTGGACGCAAAGACTCTTGACCATCACTGAAGCGATCAGGCAAGAGAAAGTAGAGGACCTCATCCCGCCAATCTACGGGCGAGGGGAAATAAGCAATCCGATCCCGACGGGCTTGGTTCAATAGAGTCTGAGCCTCGACCAGATCATCCGGGCGATCGCTGCGCAGTAGATCAGATATAGATGCCATAGGAAACCTCTGGGATTATTTACCTTGAATATTGGGAAAATCCTTACAGATCTTTGAGGGTAGAAATTTCCTAGATTTTCTTTTGTTGATAATTTATGGGGCAGGGTCACCAAAAAGCAGTTTTATCTCCAATTTGCGAGCTGTCTCAACTACACTTTGGAAACGCCAGCATCTGGTTTTCGGAAACAGCCTTTTGCTTGAGATGAATATTCTGCATGTGTTTTTTGACTGTATTCGGAGCAATAAAAAGCTCAGAGGCAATTTGCTTGTAGGTGTAATTCGCCCGCTGCAACAGCCAAATTTCAGTTTCCCGCTCGGTTAAATTGTATTGTTGTGCCTCTTCTACAGCGATGTTTTTGATTAGCTGGTAATGGTCTTTCATTTCTAGAATGACGCAATGCTTCCCTAGGCTATCCAATCTCATATAGCGGGCAATGACGCTGAAAGCGACTGAACTATTGATGCAGATCTTGGTTTTCATAATCCAGTGTTGCCCAGGGAACTGTCGACGAACTTCTGCGATCGAGTCACAGAGATAACTGATCTCCCTGGGAATAGCCTCTGACGACCGACGATCCTGGCTAACCTGTCTCAAAATGCGACAAGCGCATTCGTTGGCGTATAACAGCTTTTTACCCTCCGTAATAATCAAGATGCCGTTGGTCAGCTTTGTCAGGGCTTCTTCAACAACAGGATCCTGAATATCAATTTGTTCTTGACCTGGAAGGTTGAGCAGTTCCCCCACTTGCGTCTCTTCTTTGAGGACTTTTTCTACTGGAACTCGAATGAAAAACATGATGAATGCACTCCGATATGTATTAAAAAATCTAAAATCATCAGACTCATAATCTTGTCTAGCCTCACACTGAGAGCACTTAAACCATGACAAGCCGTTGCATATTGCCTAGGCGTCTTCAGGCTTTTTGTACCGCTCAAGTGCTCCTCGTTATATAAGACGTTTTCAGGTTTTCCATGAGCAACCTAGAAATTGAGGTAATCACCGATCAACCTAAATCGACATGAGCCCCTTGCTCAAAATTGTGGAGAATATTAATCAACATAGTCCTCCCATTCAAAATTATTAAGGACAGTTGTGAGGAAATTGTGAGGGAGAAACGCAGAATTAGAATGTGGCGATCGCGAATTGAGTTGACCTACCGCTAAAACCAGCATTTCCCCGCCTACTGTACCCAGTCTACCTGTCCTCCAGCGCTTTCCAAGCCAAGCCGATCAAGACTTCTACTGGGTGTATTACCCCCTGAATGAGTAGGCTCATCAAGCAATGGACCCTCATAAATCGGCCAAATTGCTTGATAACCCTGGAAAAAGCGAGAAAATCGCAATCTTTCTCAATAAACGAGGTCCTGATTAAACCGCTCGCACCTGTGATATTCCCGGAAAAAACAATGTGTTTATCAACTTTTTTATGAGCAACACTAGGAAATAGCCCCGGCATGAGTATTTCAACTTAAGAAATCCCTGCGATTATTAAATCGTGGATGAGCAGAGGACAATACAGCTTTCAGACAAGTCCTAATCGGTCTCTCTCGATAAGTTGAATTGTTGAAATGTTTGTCCTTACCAACATTCTTTGAAACTCAAAAGGAGAAAAATCATGGCAGGTCAACCTATTGTGGGTGGTGTAACCTACTTTGATGTCACTAACGTAGAAGCAGTTGAAACCGCTCCGACCGCATTGCAACCGCCAAACATCATTAGAGAAGGTCAGTCTTTTGACATTCAAGTTGAATTTAATGGCAATAGCGTAGGTACGGGTGGTTTAGATCCCTGGGCAATGATTTGGGGATTAATGAGAGATTCAGGTGCTCACTCTTATAGCATTGATGTTCTCATTGAGAGCATTGGTGCTGGATTTGAAGGTCTCTTGGCCCAAACTGCTGCACCTGTTACGCTTACGGCTGGTCAGGACAATTACACAGTCAACTTGAGCGTGCCAGGTGGAATTCCAGCAGGCGGTGCGCTTCCCTTAGGATCTGGCTTATATAAGGTCGGAGTCATTGTTCGCCTCTCAGGCCCTGGGGTTGCCGTCCCAAGGTACCTAGGCTTTACAGAAAATCTCTTTGTAGAGATTGCTCCAGGAGCATAGCCATTTGAGTGGCGCTATGACAAGGATACTTTTGGGTAATATGTGTCGCATTTCTAGTGCCAATATGCCGCTTTTCTGGTTTCCAGCAGGAACTGATAAGTGTAGATTTGGCACTGTATCTGGACGATAGCTCAGAGCCTTGATTGCAACCTAATATGCCCAAAAGGTCTCTCTTTAAAGCCCAGTAAATAAAATATTTTACTGGGCTTTATTAAATATTATTCATGATGAAATGAATACAAATAGGTATCCGTTTCAGAAAGAATAGATGCAAGCCTACGTTTCTTGCTTGCTGATTAAACGTTTGATGCTGTGATAGTTTCTTTTGCTGCAGCTGAGCGAGTAAAAGCTACCTGAAAACGGCTCTTCAAATACCCTGTAAACACTCATGCGCAGGATCAAAAAAAACTAAATACATTGAAAAAACGAATGGAGTAAAACGTTATGGCAGCCAAAAAACATCCGACTGAGAGAATCAAAGATAACTCAGCTGGAGAAAGTCAAGAACCACGGGAAGGGCACGAATCTTCTTCGCGATCGGTTCCTATTACACGAGTTGATAATCCAGACATTGAAGCTGGCGATCCACCCGTTGAAGCTGGCGATCCCCAAACTGAAGCTTTTTCTGATTCATCTGGAGAAAATCGAGAACCACAGGAAGGGCACGAATCTTCTTCGCGATCGGTTCCTATTACACGAGTTGATAATCCAGACATTGAAGCTGGCGATCCACCCATTGAAGTTAGCGATTCACAGACTGAAGCCTTTTCTGATTCGTCTCCTGAGCCTTCTCTCGCAAAAGCTCAAACACAGACACCAGAAAAGTCACCTGCTGGCCAGGGATGGAGCTCGCTGGCTTCGTTTACCCTTGAATTTCAGACCCGAGAATTTGCAGAACAACCTGAACAACAGGTGATTGTTCAGCGTATCGATGGTGAACAATCGCGAGTTTGGGCAACGCTGAATGATGAAGCGATTTATCGCTGGATACTCGATCAGGTTGATGAAATTCTAGAGGGATCCTTATCCCATAAACTTTCTCCTGCCACACAACCGGCAATTGAGATTACTCAGATCCGCTGCTTACAACCAGCAACTGTTGCAGCAGGAATCATCTTCGATACGGCCCATGCCATCCCGAGTAGCATTCTCCACAGCAATGAACCTGTGGTCCTAGAGGTCTCTTTCCAGTTGGCCGGCATGGAGTCCACTGACTTGACGCCACAAACTCACTACCAAATTCAGGGCAAGTTCCATAACCGTATTACCCCTGACGACATTCCTTTGCGGCTTAATCAATCGGCCCACCTGATCGAGGGACAAAGTAGCTACACTGTGCGCTTGCCAGAAGTCACGTTACTCCCAGGTCTCTATCGGCTAGAGATTGCTGCAACTTTACCGAATCCGGCAATTCCTCCCGCCACACTCCACATTCCTGTTCTGCAAGTGCTTTAGTGGGCTTGGCAAAGCGGGCTGTGTCGTTCTTGGGAATCGGGTAGAATTCCTTCGGATAAGGAAATGTTCTGCGAGAAGTGTTGTGAATGAGGTTCAGAAATCCTTGCAATGCTCTCCAGATAATACTTTCGGTTTTTTAGCGAAGGCCTAGAAAGTTACTTCTGGATCAATTTTCATTGATTTCGAACAGGATTTCACAGCAGGTCTATTAGCTGACTTGACTCAATGGAAGATGAAGTTGTCATGAGTGCCTTCGACTGGGAGAGCTTTCTAAGACAATGGAGCCAGGAGATCCTGGCATCTATAGAGGAGGAAGAAAAACGACAGCTCCCTCCAGAAGTCCTGAACTCCGGTTGGTTGGGTTACCCAGGAGCCACCGAAGCGCAAATCGCTAGAGCTGAAGCTCGACTGCGGGTGAAGCTTCCCCCCTCCTATCGGGAATTTCTTAAAGTGAGCAATGGTTGGCGCCAGACTGCTCAGCAATCCGACAATTTCAACCACAGGTTCTGGTCTATCGAAGACATCGAGCGCTTTTCAGTTCGCCATCAGCAGTGGATTAAAGCATTCAGTGAACGTCTTGAAGCGACTGATATTAGCCTGGATGATGATTACTCCGGATTCGATGATTGTTGGGAACCGATCGGGATTTCGAATGATGAATATTTCGTCTATGGGGAATGTCAAGATCCCAGCACAATTCGAATTGAGTATCTGAAAACGGCAATTGAAATTAGTGATGTTGGTTTTGACTCCATCTATTTACTAAATCCCCAGGTTGTGACCGCAGACGGAGAGTGGGAAGCCTGGTTTATTGCGGAATATCTCCACGGTGTCGATCGCTACCGTTCCTTTCGCGAAATGATGGAGGCCGAATATCGCAACTATTTAGAACTTCGCGAAACCGAAGCTGAGGCAATGGTGTCCTCCAGGGGTCGTGACAGTGCGGTCCAGGCTGGACTCGAACCCGTTAGAGCAGAGCCTGTTGAGACCACTTTGAGTGCTAAACCGACTAGCGATCGCCCCGCAATGCCAGTTGAACCACCATCGGTATCCACCACGATTAAAGAATCGGTGACCTGGCAGTCCCAAAAACAATTGACGGTTGAGTTTCAGCATCGGCAGGTGAATGGACGGACAGAATTTAGGACCGTGGTCAGCGCGGGTGGATTCTCCCAGTCTCAGACCTGGCCTGGTTTTAAGGATCACCAACTGCAACTCTGGCTGCAGCAAAACCTGGCGGAAGCTGAGGCCATTCATTTCCACGAGTCAACCCAGGCTTTAGCACCTCCTGTTGCTGCCAGAACAGCCGGTGAAATCTCCACAACCCCAGCTATTTCTGACAATACTCTCTCTACAACCCGGCTCCCTGCGTCTACCCATGAAGCAGCAGTCATACCGTCAGAGGTTTTCTATCCAAAGCTTGATTTCAAGATCGAACAGCTAGCGATACATCAACCTTCCAACCCAGCGGCTCAAATCTTTGTGCGTCCAGATATGCTGCAGAGATCTAAACAAACCCGGATGGACTCGCTAGCGAGTCGGCAAGCTTTTTCTGTAGAAGTTGCATTTCATCTTGCTAATCAGCAGTTGGCCAACCTGATATCAGAGGACATCTTCTACAAGGTGCAGGTTTATGTTCAAAATCGTACGACCCATCAATGGACTGAACTGGGAGTGACCCATTCCAATCCTCTCGAAAAAGGACGTATCACCTACTCGGCAACGCTATTTAATCAAACCCTCGAATCTGGGCTATACCGACTACAGGCCATTACGACTTTGAGTGGTAGGACGACTGCGTTGTCATCTTTTGAACTACCGCTGTTAAATGTCGTTTAGCAACCATTGGCGATCGCGGTATCAAGACTTGCTCTGCTTTGGAAAAACGTTAGTGTCCTTAGTTTT
>CAZLYS010000253.1:0-6553 GCA_964563415.1 uncultured Halomicronema sp. | reverse complement strand
GTGCTGATCTGATTAGTCGGTATGTCGCGCTGGAAGTTATTGGGATTGCGGCATTTTTGCTGATTGCGTATCCCCGTAGCGATCGCTCAATTTGGGTGGGGCTGCGCTATTTGTTTGTCAGCAACACCGCCATGCTGTTTTTCCTGATGGGGGCAGCGTTGGTCTATCAGCAAAACCAGTCATTTGCTTTTAGCTCACTGGAAAATGCCTCCATGGATGCGATCGCACTGTTGTTTGTCGGCTTGCTGACCAAGGGCGGCATCTTTGTCTCGGGGCTGTGGTTACCGTTGACTCACTCCGAGTCAGAAACACCCGTTTCCGCCCTATTGTCAGGGGTGGTGGTGAAATCAGGGATTTTTCCCTTAGCGCGATTTGCTCTCATGTTTGAAAACATCGACCCCATCGTGCGGTTCTTTGGGGTGGGGACGGCCCTGCTAGGGGTTGGCTATGCCGTGTTTGAAAAAGACACCAAGCGCATGTTGGCGTTTCATACGGTGTCGCAGCTTGGGTTTGTGATGGCTGCTCCAGAGGTAGGCGGCTTTTATGCCCTCACCCACGGACTGGTGAAATCAGCTCTGTTTCTGATTGCCGGTAATTTGCCTAGTCGTAACCTCAAAGTTCTGCGTCATGAGCCGATTCCCCGCTCAATCTGGATAGCATTGGCGATCGCCAGCTTTTCCATTTCTGGGTTTCCCCTGCTGTCAGGCTTTGGGGCTAAAGTCCTCACGATGAAGAATTTGCTGCCCTGGCAAGTTGTGGGAATGAATATTGCGGCGTTAGGCACAGCCATTTCTTTTGCCAAATTTATTTTTTTGCCCCAAAGTGGCGACTTGAAAAGCACCGTAAAGCCTGGTTTTTGGCTGGCGATGACGTTGTTATTAGGCGGTTTGGTATTTGCCAATGTGGTGTATTACGAGGCCTACACCTTCGCCAACATTGTGAAACCGCTGGCCACGATTGCCCTAGGCTGGGCCGCCTACTGGCTGCTCTTCCGTCGGCTCGCCATCAAGCTACCGCGAGTGGTCGAACAGTTTGATCACCTGATTGGCGTCATGAGTTTAATGCTGATGTTTTTATTTGGGATGGTGCTCGTATGATCGGTTACCTTGACCTGATTTTGCGGCTCATTATCTGGTTTTTATTAACTGCTGATTTGAGCCCGGCCAACATTATCATCGGCGTTTGCATTGCCTTAATTTTGCCGCGCAATCGCACCCTTACAGCTGTTTTGCGTGACTGGCTGCATGTCCTGTGGGAAATTATCATCGCTATCCCCACAGCGTATGTTGAGGCGATTGAGATCATCTTTCGTCCCCATACAGCGGAAGATACCGTGATGGAGCGAGTCAAGCCAAATCGGACTCCGGGCCTCATCTTTCTAGACATTTTTCTGATCACGTTTACGCCCAAAACCATCGTGTTGAAATACCACGAAGATGGCTGGTATGAGGTGCATCGCGTCCGCCGTCGACGTAAAAGCAAACAGATTGAGGAGTAGGAGGTTTTGAGCTTTCAGGTTTCCGATCTAGATTGTGAGTCTTTGATTTTGAGATCTATGCCTCTATCTCTGACCTTGCATCCTTTGCTAAATGTGTCAGTTTTGATGACTCAATTGTGATAGCTAATTTCATTCTGCTTACTGGCTTCTAAAGTCTTTATTCCACATCCCTATGAACGGCATTTTAATTGCGATGATATTGGCCTTATTAATTCCGATTTATGAGGCTTGGCAAGATGAAGACATCTGGCAAAAGATGTTGGCCTTTGCGAGTATTGCCACCAAAACTTCCATCATGATTTTGGTGGTGTCAGTGCTACGAGATGACTGGATGGTCGGACTGGTGGGCGTTTTGATTTTAAGCGTGGGGAATGCTGCGCTCATGCTGCTGGCTCATATTATTCGGAGGCTGAACGAACTATGATTGATGCCCTGAGTTACGGCCTAGTCATTCTAGGGGTGATTTTTTGGTTTTGGGGGACGTTGCCGCTGCTGGGTCATCGGTCAGTTTTGTTCAAGCTGCATAGTCTTTCCGTAGCTGACACCCTGGGCTCTATGAGCATCGTTGTGGGATTGTTGCTCAAAATTCCGAATGAATGGCCGCTGTTAGTTTTAGCGCTCATTTGTCTAGCGATTTGGAACACCGTGTTGGGTTACGTGCTGGCTTACTGTTCAAGTACGGGAGGAGAAGATGTTTGAGAATTTAGATGTGGTGGCCATCACCGCTTTGCTCCCGCTCACGGCCTGCATGCTAGTCACCCAGGTCAATCCGTATCATGCGCTGATCATTCGGGGCATTGTCGGAGCCATCGCGGCGTTAGTGTATGCGCTGTTTGGGGCCTCTGACGTTGCCCTCACAGAAGCCCTTGTTGGCACCATGTTATCCATCACGCTATATGCGATCGCCGTGCGGTCTTCGATGAGCCTGCGTCTCGGCATTCTCGACACGGCGGAACCAGCCGCGACCGGTGCCGTCAAGGGCTCGCCCCTGTCTCAGCATCTATTTCCAGCTCTCCGCAAGGCCCTCAAACATCATCACTTACGCTTAGAGGTTCTGCCTTACGCGAGTCCCCAAGCCCTACAGTTCGCCCTAGAGAACAAGGAAATCCATGCTGTCTGCGTGCCCGTGAGCCAAGTAGAGCCGGAGCAAGCTGCTGAGAAACTCACGGTGCCCTACGCGTTGAATGTCCGCATTCCCCGGCTGTATGAAATTCTGGATGCGGCCCTGCCAATCGAGATCGCAACGGTCAGTTTTTCACGAGCGTTAAGGTTGCCCTCTGCTCATCAGTTGTCCAAAAGTCCATTGCAGAATGCCTTGGAGGGTCAGTCATGAAGTGGATCTACATTGCCGCGGCGATCGCGCTCTACCTTAAAATGTTGGTGTTTCCTAGCCCCAGCGTCGATACGGCTGAGCTATCCATGGTGGAGATGGTGGTCGAAGATACGGGCGTGGTCAACGCGGTGTCGGGCATTATCTTTCGCAATCGCCTGTATGACACGATCTTCGAGGTCGTGGTATTTAGCATCGCCATTATGGGCGTGCGGTTTTTGCTCGCCGATGAACAACCCTCCTGCACGATTTACCAGTTCACCGATGATCCTTCCATTGTGCTGGCCCGGTTGGGGGCGACAATTGCCGCTCTGGTCAGCATTGAACTCGCCATTCGCGGGCACTTGAGTCCCGGCGGTGGGTTTGCCGCAGGAGTCGCCGGTGGGACGGCGATCGGTCTAGTCGCGATAACCTCTTCCTCAAGTTGGATGGAAGCGATCTACAAACGCTGGAAGGCTGCCACTCTAGAAAAAGTGTCGGTGTTGATCTTTATCGTCATCGCTGCTCTGTCTCTCATTGGTCTACAACTTCCCTACGGTGATCCTGGCACTTTGATTAGCGGCGGCTGGATTCCCTTGCTGAACATCTTGGTGGCCGTCAAGGTTGCCTTAGGAGCCTGGGCTGCAATTCTCGTCTTTATTCGTTATCGCGGGTTATTGTGATGAGTCGCGGCGGCGTAAGGGGAACGCCAATTCCTCAATAACGCCAACTCCTCAATATTGATGGGGGATGGTTGGCGACTTGCCCTCCTTCATCAAGCTTTGCCAGCGCTGCCAAACAGCCTGATTTTTTGCGCCACGATCTCTTGCATGGCTCCCGTGGCCGCTTTCTGACAATCTAAGAGATCGGTTTTGGAACCCGTTTTGCCATACTCGCGCCAAAACTCTAGATACTTTTGTCGCACTTCTGTATTGACATTGAATTTGCAGACCCCTAATTCAATCGATCGCTGAATCATCAGTGCCGGTAACCCCGAAGCACCGTGTAACACCAGAGGAATATCGAGTCTCTGACGGACCTTGGCTAGGCGATCGAAATCTAACCGGGGTTCGCTGTAATACTGACCATGTACATTACCAATGGTGACCGCAAGAAAATCTACCTTGGAGGCAGCGACAAATTCTGTGGCCTGATCAGGATCCGTCATCTTGGCTTCTTTTTCCGCTACCGTCATGCCATCTTCAGTGCCGCTGATGCGGCCAATTTCAGCTTCCACTGTCGCGCCTTTGGCATGGGCCAGTAATGTCATTTCACGAGTAAAAGCGAGATTCTCTTGGTAAGAATATTTCGACCCATCCGCCAACACCGATTGAATCCCGGCTTCTAGAGCCATTGCGATCACATCAGGTTCTTCACAGTGATCCAGGTGTACCGACATCGGCACGCGAGCAGAGTCTGCCGCTTCTAAAAAGAGGGCAATTAAGGGGGAGCCACCATACTTCAGGATGTGGGGCAAAATCTGGATCATGGCGGGGCTGTTATCCGCTTCCGCCGCATTGACCACGGCTTTCGCACCTTCGAGATTGTATAAATTAAAAGCCCCCACCGCGTAGGAGTATTTTTGAGCTTTTTCTAGGAGCTCTTGGGTAGAAGTCAGCATGCCGGTGTTCGCAGGATGTGTAGCTAGTTTATTGTCACCAGCAGTTTGATCACATCGCCTGCCTTATTCATAAAAGTAGACTGTGCGTTGCTGCTGCGTCGCGGCAAAAATCCCTCAACACGGAGTTGAAGCGATCGCCAATCAACGCAACTGATCGAGATTACAATGCCGATCGGCAATGTCGCAGGCAAAGTCGATGCTGACAAACTCTATTGTTTAACCGATTGAGCTTCAGGCTGTCATTGAGCAATGTCCTCAGTAATCTACTCGGCTTAAAAGTTATTTTTGGGTTGCGATTTAATGATTTTTTTAATGCGGGAATGCGGCTTAGTTGCTGCACCGAAGGCGAAGAATTGGGCTAACACGATGGCCGTCAGCTCGCTTTTTGTAATACGAGGCTTTTCTATGGGCACTCTTGAGTACAAACAATGTGTTTTACGAATCTCCTATGCATTTCAAAGTTAAGAAAGCCAAAAACCTTTTTGTCTTACTACTGGGTAGCGCCGCGTTACTGGCCGGGGGCTGCTCTGGTGCCAGCACCATCGAAGAAGACGCCGCAGCGACTGCCGGTACGATTAATGTGGGCGGGTCGGCAGAGGCCTACGATGCGATAGAACTTCTGGTTGATGGCTACAACGCTGAAGTTGGGGAGCTTGAGATGACCTTTCTGCCGGCCAGCCAAACTAGCGGCGGCATTGAGGGAGTAAAGCAAGCGACCCTTGATATTGGTGGCGTGAGCCGCCAGCTCTCAGCGGATGAAACCACCGATGAGCTGACCTACGTGCTGATGGGGGAAACGCCTCTCGTGATCGCCGTTCATGAATCGGTTACCGGCGTCACCAACATTACCCCTGACCAAATTCAAGGAATCTATCGAGGCGACATCACCAACTGGCAAGAACTAGGCGGCCCCGATGCCGAGATCATTCTGCTTGATTTGCCAGAAGATGAGAACGAAAAAAAGGTTCTCAGGGCAGCCTACCTTGGGGATGATTTGGAAGTGACGTCTGAAGCAGTCGTTTTTGCTGAAGATGACGAACTGTTTGAGACGATTGGCAACTCCGACTTCAGTGTGGCGGCAATTCCCCTAGAAGAGGAAATTGAAGAATTATCCGTCACTGTTTTGAATATTGACGGCGTTGCACCATCGATTGAAACCATCCAATCCGGAGACTACAAGATGTCTTTGCCCATTGGATTCGTGATTTCCAAGTCGCCTGCACCAGCCGTGCAAGCTTTGGTGGACTTCATGGCAACTCCCGAGGGACAAGACATTTTGGTGGAAGCCGAGTTCATCGCTCCATAATCTAAGCAATCAGGATCTACCATGCGCATAGCCTCCCTCGATCAAACCGTGACCCCATGGGATCGAGGGAGGCAGACTGTCTTTTTTAGGGATAGTTGTCGTTTTTCAAGTCTGATGGCTGGCGGTGTTACGATGGCTTACCCTGCCCATTTTGATGCTGTCATACCGCTCTCGTAATGTCTGCTTCCTGAAAACCGCTGAGTTCATGGCTGTAATCAATCACATTTTTAATTATCGCCGCTCCCCCTTACCGGTAAAAATCGCCCTGCCGTTTATCTTCTTGTTTTTGGGACTTTGGACGACAGGGACCTTCGTCTTGGGTGAATATTTCGCCAACGTCCTTGATCGGAAGCAAAGGGAAAAAGCCATTGATTTAGCCAGCTTGGTTGAGCGGGACTTAGAACAGAAAATGGAGAGCCTACGTCGCGATGCTCGGCTGTTGGCAGTGGAACCTGTGATTGCCCGCTATACCGCCGAGGGCGATCGTCGAGCGCTGCTGCAGAAACTCTTGCCCCTCAAGTCAATTTTGGATACTGATGTCATCCAGATTTTAGATACCGATCGTCAAGTCCTGCTAGATACGCGGACCAACGCTCTACAAGGAGTTGACCTTGAGAAGGATACTCTCCTCAGCCTCGTGTTGTCGGGGGCTGACATTTCTACGGTCGTCGAGGGTGGCGATGCCGCTCCGCCGCTAATGGTGGGCACGTCTCCTGTCAAAACTCAGCAAGGCATTGTGGGGGGGGTGGTGTTAGGGATTGCCCTCAGCGATGAGTTTACAGAAGCTAATGATTTGTATTGTAAAGGAACTTTTGGGAA
>CAZLYS010000252.1:0-6569 GCA_964563415.1 uncultured Halomicronema sp. | reverse complement strand
TGATGGAGTCAAGTATTCGGTGAATCTTGCTGCTGACCCTCAACGCCGTCGCTGTTATCAGTTACTGTTGACCTGGCTTTGGGTCACGCTGCTGGTGCTAGGGGTGGAGGCGATCGCGGGTTGGGCTACCCGTTCCCTATTACTGTTTGCCGAGGCCCTGCACACGTTTATTGATGCCTTCAGCACGGTTTTAAGCCTAGTGGCAGTGGCGTCGGCTCAACGACCCCTCGGGCGCGAAGTTTGGGGCCATGGTCGCTCAGAAGTCGCAGGCACGCTGGCGGTTGTCTCCCTCTGGGGTTTTACGGGTCTGAGCCTGCTCTTTGCCGCGTTGCGACAGGCCACGAATGCCGTGACGGGTAACCAGGAACCTCTAGCGGTCGCGATTGACCGCCCAATGGTGTTTCTCATGGGGGCGCTGATTGCGCTGTCATTGGCGATCGCCGCCTATGCTTACTACCGCGTTCAGGACTTTGGCAGCCTGGCGTTGATGCTGCATACCCGGCATGTGCTGGGGGATGCCTGGTTTTCGGGTGTCACGCTGGTGGGCCTGATTGCCATCTGGCAGCAACAAGCCTGGGTTGATCCCTGTTTGGCGGTCTTGCTGACGCTGTTCTCTATTCGGAGTTTGTGGCAGGTGTTGGGCGACCAACTGCCAACCCTGTTGAGACCGATGGCGATCGCCCCTGAAGCGATCGCCCACATTGTGATGCAAATTGAGGGGGTGACCCGTTGTACTCGTATTCGTTCACGCGGGCTCGTGGGGCGTCAGGTGTGGGTTGAGCTACATGTAATCCTGCATCCTGAGTTTTTGGGCGTGGCCCACATCGTCGGCGAACGAGTTGAGGCGGCCCTGAGACTGCAGTACGGCCCCCTACGCACCCAAATCTGGGTCGAAGAATCACAGCCCAATCAAGCCGCTTATCTCAACTATCCCGATGCGCAATGGACAGAGCCGGAGAATACGCCAGATAACTGGCTGGAGGGGAGGTAGTTGCGTGGAAGGGGAGCTGGGGAGTAAGGGGAGCAATATTCTATTTCCTATTCTCTATTCTCTATTCTCTATTCTCTATTCCCTGTTCCCTTCTTCAGCCTGATTCCAAACTGCCACGGAGTTGCTGTTCACGCTCAATGGCTTCAAACAGCGCTTGAAAGTTACCTTCTCCAAAGCCATTAGCTTGCTTAATGCCCGTGGGCGTCTGACAAGATTGCCGCTCAATGAATTCCCAAAAGAAGGTGGGGCGATCGAACAGGGGTTGGGTAAAGGTTTGCAATAGGCGGATCTGCGGGGCGGCGACGGGCCAATCGACGAGGATTTGCTGTTGGGCGATCGCGATCCAATCTCCCGCATCGCGCCAAAAGCCGGGTCGGGTTTCTAGTTGAGTGTAATAGGTCTGAGGTACCGACAGAAAGTTGACGTCGCGTTGTTTCAGTTGGGCCACTGTTTGCACCAAATCGGGGGTCTTGAGGGCCGCATGTTGCACGCCCGCGCCGCGATGCTGAGTCAAAAATTCCTGGATTTGTGAATTGTCTGAAGTAGGTTCGTTGATGGGTAAGGTCGCGTCGCCGTCAGGATGCTGAAGCACTAAACTGCGCAGGCCCGATCGCGGCGTTTCGATGACAAATTGCTGTTCGGGGATAAACCCGAGGCATTGTTCATACCAGTTGGCGGCGGCGATCAGTTCACCCACGGGCACGTTCAACACGGTATGGTCGATGCTCAGCCAGGTTTGGCGGGGCTGCCCATCGTCCCGGCTGTCAGCAATCGGAGAGGGCGGAGCCGGACGCTCAATCAACGTATGCGACAAGCCGCCCCAACTGCGCACGCGACACCATCGCAATTGCCCCGCCGCCGTCTTCAGAGAGCGGATCGGCTGACTCAACTTTTCTCCCAAGGTTTGCAGGCGGGTGGCGATCGCATCTAAATCGCGCACCCGAAAGGCTACATCCCCCACGCCCTCAGAGTATCGCTGCAAAAACTGTCGCACCTCGGGTCGCCCGGACTGAGCCGACGATAGCAGGATGAGAATGCGATCGTGCTGGACGGCAAACTCGCCGAACTCTTGCCAGATTTGGTCGGACAGGGGGCAAAAATCGAGGGTATTGATGAACCAATCCCGCCAAATCTCGGCATTGTTCACAAAGAGATGCAAATACTCAAAATCCATCCCGAATCCAGCGTCTCCTGACTGATAAAGCCCTACTGTAAGCACGGAAGTCATGGTTTGTGTGAACCAGACAGGGAGATTTAATGCGGTGGCGAGGAAATCAGCGATGAGGTGGTTGGGGTAGAGCTGACTGTTTTAGTAATGCCGTTGCTCATTGCGAGTGTTACAGATGGAGCCAGGGAGCGCTGGGGTCGGGGGGCCGGATTTGTAGTCGTGGTTTAGAGAGTTGGTATAACTCATCGCCGAGCGCCGCCTCTGCCATGCAGTCCGTCGTGGTGGAAGCATTTGCAGGGGTAAATCCTGGGCAAGGCGGAAGCACCTAACGCCGATGGGCTATAACAGAGGCGGCTAGCGGTGTGAAAAGGGATAGGCGATGGAGCCAATTACCAGTGCAAGCGCGATCGTGGGCTTGGTGGGAGCCATTACCGATCAGGCAATTCGGGCCGGGGGCTACGCCCACAAAGAGATTAAAGCCGCCTATACCGGTGTGCAAGCCGAACAGAAAAAGCTGACCGCCGCCCAGAACTACATCCGGCGATATGACCAGCGCCACTGCCAGGTCAAGGTGATGCCGGGGCTGATGAAAGAACCCCTGCCACTAGAGGAAATCTACACAGCGGTAAAGCTGCTAGACGACCAGAGCATCCGGTATTTTGTGGGGCTAAATGACCTGGAAGAAACCTATCGCGCTAAAGGTCACCGCAATTTTAGCCGAGGTGAGGAGGGACGTCAGGACGGTATAGCGGTCGCCAACGCGAAACAATATTTGATGGTGCTGGGTGGACCTGGCATCGGCAAATCTACCTTTTTGCGCAAGATTGGCCTAGAAGCGCTGAAGCCAAAGTCAAACGAAACAAAACAAATTCACCGCGACTGCATTCCGGTATTGATTGAGCTGAAGGAATTTCGGGGCGAAACGGTTGATCTAAAGCAGAAGATTGCCGACGAATTTGCCACCTGCGGCTTTCTGGAAGCGGCGGCGTTTACCGAGGCGTCGCTGGCCCAAGGCAAACTGCTGGTGCTGCTGGACGGGTTGGATGAAGTGCCCACCAGCAATCTCAACAGGGTGATTAAGCACATTGAAGATTTTGTCGATGCCCACGACCAAAATGCCTTTGTCGCCTCTTGCCGCATTGCCGCCTATCGCAACAGCCAGGGTGCTTTCTTCCATCGCTTTACCGACGTGACGCTGGCAGAATTCGATGACGAGCAAATTGAGCAGTTCATCCGTCGCTGGTTTCGGTCGCAACTCGATATGGAAGCCGGTACCGCTGACCGCTATTGGGATCTGCTGCAAAAAGACGAACACAAAGCCACCAAAGAGCTGGCCCAGACTCCACTGCTGCTGACCTTTCTCTGTTTGGTGTACGACCGCGAGCAAACCCTACCGGCCCAGCGCAGCACTCTATACGGCAAAGCCCTCAACATCTTGCTGCTGGAATGGGCTGCTCAAAAGCGGTTAGAGCAAGACCCGATTTACGAAGGCTTTCATCCCGACTTGGAAAAGGTGCTGCTGGCAGAGATTGCTTACGATAGCTTCAAGAACGATAAGCTCTTCTTTCTCAAAGATGACCTGACTCATCGCATTACCGAATTTTTAGCCGATACACTAGACGCACCGAAACATTTGGATGGCGCAGCGGTTCTGCAGGCGATTGAAAAGCAGCAGGGCATCTTGGTCGAGCGGGCCACTGATATATATTCTTTTTCCCATCTGACTCTGCAAGAATATCTCACGGCATTTCATATCGTCGAGACACGACTGGAAAAGGACCTAATTGATCAGCATTTAACCGATGAACACTGGCGAGAAGTCTTTTTGCTGGTTTCTGGATTGAGTGGCAATCGAGCAATTAACTTGCTGTATTTCCTTTATGAACGGTTACAGACTTACTTGGATGACTTTCTCAAATTGCGAAACCTTATTATCTGGGCGATGAGAAGTACCGATGAAACTGAAGGAGATTGTCAGTCCGTGGTTAAAAGAGCTGCCGCCATTACTATCGCCAGCGCCAACGCCAGAGTCATCGACATCGCCAACGCCAGAGTCATCGACATCGCCAATACCGATAAAATCGCCAATACCGATAGAATCATCAATGCTAGCGATAATGTCATCGCTAGAGGAATTGCTAGTGCCAGCAATATTACGAGCGACAGCGACATTATCAACGCCATTAACAGCGCCAATGCCAGTGCTAGTGCTAGTGCTGTCGCCAGGGCTATCGCTAGGGCTATCGCCATCGATAGCTTCAGTGCCAGTGCCGTCGACAGCGCTATCGCTAGAAGAATTGCTAGTGCCAGAGCCATCGCCATTGCTGATGCCAGCGATATTCACAGAGTCAAAGACATCTCCAACACTAACGCCAACACCTTCAAGCGTATCTTTGCAAGCCCTAAGTTTGCTGACTTACCGCGTCAATTAGGCCGCATGACAACCATACCCGATAGTGAGGCTTCGTCTAGAGCGTGGCAAAACTGGGCCGATGAACTTGAAGCCATCTGGCTTAATGCTTTGGGCCTTGCTCAGTCTAACCTCACGTTTACTCAAGCAGAAGCCGAGGTTTGGCGCGACTATCTTTACGCTACCGAGCTGCTGATTCGATGCAAGGACGCGGCTGTACGCGTTCCTAAGCAAGCTTGGGCCGACCTCGAAGCGTGCTTACTCACGGTGCCGCCCGAGCTAGAGACTTAGACCACTGCCATGACTTAGTTAGTGCCCCAGCTATCTGACTTAGCATAGGTATATGCATCCGCTTCGGAAACTCCTTCAATCGGGTAATCAAAATGGTTCAGAGTGCTCCAAAATCCCTGACCTTAGATGAATTTTTGCAGCAACCTGAAACCGAACCGGCGACTGAGTTTATCGATGGGGAGCTGATTCAAAAACCGATGCCCCAGGGAAAGCACAGCAAACTGCAAGGTCGATTGACTGCTGCCGTCAACGCTGTTGCAGAAAGTCAATCCCGAGCGTTGGCGCTGCCAGAATTGCGCTGTACCTTTGGCGATCGCTCCATCATTCCCGATATTGCTGTCTTTACCTGGAACCGATTGCCGCTTGATGCCGATGGCGAGGTCGCTAATACATTCACGGCGGCTCCAGATTGGGTGATCGAAATCTTGTCGCCTGAGCACAATCAGACCAAGGTCACGTCAAACATTCTGCACTGCCTCAAATTTGGTTGCCAAATGGGTTGGCTCATTGACCCTGCAATGAAAGCGGTTTTCGTCTATCCCGCACAGCAACAGCCAGAAATCTTTCAGCTATCACAACAGCAGCTCCCTATCCCAGAGTTTGTCGGAGACTGGCAATTGTCAGTTAATGAACTTTTTGCTTGGCTGTGACCTGGTTCTCCGTGAGTCCTGGAGTCTAACAACGTCCTAAAACGAACTAATACTTTTCCATCGTTGAGTTGCTAGTATCCGTCGGGCATGTTCCAAAAGGGGAGCCGTAACAGTGCTTAAGGAAGGGAATGGATCACCGCATCACTGACTTATCCTTCGAAGAGTGGATACTGTTCATCTTTTGTTGGCCAGAGCATCAGCATGGGGCGATCGGGGGCAATCGCTGGTACACCGACGAGTGGTGGCAGGCCCCGCCCGCCGTCAAAGTCGATTACATGACTCGGCTCTGGGAAAACTCTGTGGAGCTGCTGGAACCTTACAGCGATCGCGAAATCGCCCAGGGTCTCTGGGATATTGTGGGCGATGAAGACTATTCTGAGGCGTTGTCGAGCTTTCAGGTACCGTTGAGCGATCGCCTTCGCTGCATTGATGCCTTTGTCATCTTCTTTCGCGATATCTTTGTGCCCCGCTGCACAGATAGCTTGGAACACCTGAGCGAAACCGGTAATCCCCTCAATACCATTTGCTACATGTGGTGGGATTTGCTCTACATTCAACCAGCGCCGCCAGAGCGAGCAGTTGTGTTTGAGGCGATCGTGCGATCGCAAACTAGCATCCTGCACTTGTCCTCCACAGTTTGCCAAGAAGCGGCCCTGCACGGCTTTGGTCATTGGCTGGAGATTGATGCCGTCACCATTCAACAAACGATCGATCACTGGCTGCTGCAACAACCACACCTGCGCCCAGAGTTACGCAACTATGCCCAAGCCGCCCGTTGTGGTTGCATAGCCTGAAGTGATAAAAGCCGGGTGATGTGCCTGACTTATTTTTAAGGGATTGAGGGGCAAGGAGGGCTCCAACTTCAACGATGAAGGGCCTCCTCGTATTCTCTTGCTGAATGTCCTAAGAACGCAATGTGCAACTAAATAACGCGATGTGCAACTAAAAGATTGAGGAAAGGTTTCATCTCTATATAAGATAAAGCTACCAATATTGCATACAAATAAGTAGGTAGGCACAATCAAATCTAACAATACGTAGGTTGCGGTTGAGGAACGT
>CAZLYS010000251.1:0-6582 GCA_964563415.1 uncultured Halomicronema sp. | reverse complement strand
ATCTCAATGTCATTGAGCAGGCGGTGCTTTGTCCCCTGCAATCTGGCAATATCCTGATTCAATTGACCTGAGAGTTCATCTTGTAGCGCTCTCAAATCTTGGGAAACTTTACGCAGCGCCTCGCGAGCTACTTTGCTCTCGTCACTTGAGCTGCTTGATGCGTTGTCCAACTGCCCCATGGATATAGTTGCCCCTAATTGGCCTGCTCGCCACGCTTATGTTACCCGCGCCGAAAGAAGTTTTCCCCTTTTATCTCTGCTATTGTGCTCAAAAAACGCAAAAAGATCCCGCCCAGCTCTGAAAAACTTATATTTGTCAAGCATAGTCTAGTATCTTCACGGAGCCTATTTAGCTGGGCTCTTATTGCAGCAGAAAACTTAGTTAGGACACTTCCGATTTTCTCTCATTGCCGACCAAAACGTTTTCGCTTCAGACTGTCCTAAGCAAACATTCACATGCAATATCATCAATTTTCATCAGGCAAAATCTGTCCACTTTGGCATTTTGTCGCATCGTGCCAGGTTCGTGAGCGATCGCGCTAGTCGCCATGCCCTTTCTGCCTGAAAGACTGCATCGAAATTTCGGAACCAGGGGCGGATAATTCCTGGGGTGACCAAATGGCGGACTGTGGCCGATTCAATCTTGATGGTGACCAATCCAGCGGTTTAAGGGCACACAATCTAGATCAAACTGATCAAAAGCGCGCGCCACCACAAAGTCCACCAAGTCTAATACGGTTTGGGGTTGATGATACCAAGCGGGAATAGCCGGTACGATGCGAGCGCCCGCCTCAGCTAAGGTCACTAGGTTACGCAAGTGAATCAGACTGAAGGGCGTTTCTCTAGGCACGAGTACGAGCGGCTTACCTTCTTTAAGTTGAACATCAGCTGCTCGTTCTAACAAATCAGAACTCAACCCAGCCGCGAGTTTGCCAACAGTGCTCATACTGCAGGGCATAATCACCATACCTCGGGTCTTAAAAGAGCCACTCGCGACGTTGGCACCCACATCACTCCAAGGATGGCAACGCAGTTTGCCGTGAGTTGGGACCCCAGCCTGCTCGCGCCAAAAGTCGGCTTGGGCAATCACATCACCCGGCATCTGGATGTCTTGCTCTGCTTTCCAGACTTGATAGGTAGCTTTAGAGGCAACAAGCTCAACGGCGATGTCAGCTTCAAGCAGATATTTGACAGCTCTGACAGCGTAGATCAGACCTGATGCTCCAGTCACCCCTAAAGTGATGGGCAAGGATGTCCCAGCGGTTTTCATAAAGAGCTTCATGAGGTAGGCGAACAAGGTGTTGCAGACGAGCGATTCCTACTTGCTTTTCTAGATGGGCTCCGGAGACTTCCGACGGCGCTATAGAGCAAAGTGACAGGGACACAGCAAGGACTGTGATTGCGAGCATCAGATGATTTCACCGCAGAAGATCGCCCATGGCCGTAACTAAGGTGGCCGTGCCACTCAAGACAAAGTTGTCAACACGCAACAGCTAGCACCTGTATCCATTCATCAAGACTACACAGAACGGAAACAACTCACTGCCTGCAGTACACTTTAAATATCTTAACGAGCTTCCTCGTGAGGTTGGGAGAGTCGAGGTTATTCTGACTCATCCTGACCACGCTCTTCGGTGATAGGTTCTTCGTCGTTGAGATCGTCTTCGCTGGCTTCGCTACCGCCACCGACAACTACCAGGTCAATTTGCTGACGATAATAGTCCACACTCTTGACCTGCACCTCGACACGATCTCCCAGGCGGAATTGGCGACGATTTTTGCGGCCAACGAGTTTTTGTTGGCGCGATCGGTATTCGTACCAATCATCTTTGAGGGAGCTGACATGGACGAGACCTTCGACCAAGAGTTCTTCGATTTCGACAAAGAACCCGTAGGACTGTACGCCGGTAATCAGGCCATGGAACACAGAACCTGTGTGGTCCCGCATAAATTCCGCTTTTTTGAGCCCTTCGAGATCCGTTTCAGCATCTTGAGCCAACTGCTCCCGCTCACTCAGCGGCCCGACAATGCGTTTGATGTAATCTTCTAACTCGTTGTTGATATCAGGCGGCAACACATTCCAGTTAATGTCGCCATGACAACTGCTATGACGTAGGTTGACCCGATCTTTAGAACGGGTGGAGCGGCGATCGCGACCATCGGCGAATACCGCATGCAGTACGCGATGAATCACGAGATCTGGGTACCGTCGCGTGGGGGAAGAGAAATGCGCATAGCCATCGGTTAAGGCCAAACCAAAGTGCAAATCCGGATGCGTCCCATAAAACGCGGGCTTAAAGGTCGACAGCAGCAAGTAGGTCAAAATCTTTTCGGACGGCGAGGCGGCAAACTGCTGGGTAAACCGCTGATAGTCCATAGGATAAATGGCATCTTCTTCGGCAAGTGCCAAATTGATATCCATGTTTTCTGCCAATTTGGTCAGCTCTTGGACATCTGAGATAGTTGGCGTACGATGCAGCCGATAAATCGCGGGTACGCCCAACGCCTTGAGGTGAGAAGCCACCAATTGATTCGCCAATAAAATGAACTCGGTTACCACCATCCGAGCGGTCAAGGATGAAGCCACCACAATGACTCCGATTAGGCCTTCATCGTCATATTGAAAACGCGGTGAAGCATAGGATGCCAGGGGTTCCTTGGCATCGTCGGGAAATTCGTGTTCTGGCAAATTGAGTTCAAACGAGCCGCGAGTCATCCGCTGTTGTCGCACGGCTTGACTCAGGTCATAAAGGTTGTCAACCACCTCAAAAATGGGTTCGAGTTTCTTGAGGTCTTTTGACTTGATATTGAGCTTTGCTAGCTCTTCTTTATTATCGCGAGACAGAATGGCCTGAGCCTGTTTGTAGTCCAGAGCATGATCAACTGCAATCACGCTGGGCTGGATCTCAAACTCCAGCACTTCGCCTTCGGGGTTGAGCGTGACGATGACGGAAATGGCTAAGCGATCTTTGCCCGCGTTAAAGGAACACAGTGATGTCGATAGCGGCGGCGGCACCATCGGAATCATGTCATTGCCGAGGTAAACTGCCATGCCCCGCTTCAGGGCTTCTCGATCAATCAGGGAATGGAGTGGGACATAGTGAGCGACATCAGCGATATGAACCCCCAGTTGCCAATTGCCATCATCGTCTTTGGCAACGGTTAAGGCATCATCAATCACCTGAGCTTGAGCGCTGTGAATGGTCACAGTGAGTTGCTCGCGCAAATCAAGACGGCCTTTGATATCGGCTTTACGAACCCGATTGGGCAGTCCCTTGGCCTCTTCTAAGGCATTGTTGGGAAAGGTGCGCGGCAAATCGTATTTGCAATAAACGATGTCGATGTCGGAAGCCGCTTCGGCATCACTGCCGAGAATTTGAGCGATACGACCATGGGGGGGCTCTTGGGCTAAGGGGTACCGCACGACCTCAATATGGGCCAGTTGGTCGACCGCTTGCTGCAGGGTGTCAGCTTCATCTTCAAGGCTGAGCTCAAACAATAATCGGTCGTCTAATGGCACAGCCTGGTAGTTTTCGTTTTCGTGCTTGACCCTTGCCAAGACAGAGGCATTTGCTCGCTCTAAGATGACTTTGACTTCCCCTTCGGGACTGCGACGACGACTCCCATCTTTGATCACCCGCACGAGGACGCGATCGCCATTCCAAGCTGTGTTGAGTTGACTTTCACGAATGTAGATATCGTCTGCGGCCTCATCATCTTGAATAGCAAAACAAAAGCCTTTGCTAGAACAACGGAGCTTACCCTCAACGACCCCGTCTTCAGTGGCGCGTTGGTACTTGCCTTTGTCTTTAGTGAGGACGCCGATGCGCTCTAATGCATCGAGAGCAATCTGCAACTCTCGCATGCTCTCATCAGAATCACAGTGCAGTTTTTTCTGAATGGTCTTGAGCGTGAGGGCTTTACCGTCGGTGAAATTGGCGAGCAATGAGGCGATCGAGAAGTTCATGAAGCGGGTAATCCTTATCCGGTGCAATTTTAGTGACACACTGCCTGCCGAGTTTAGAATTCTCTTGCCAAGCAAAGAAGCGCTAACTCGACCGCGCGCGGAACAACCATCGCCTGTCCCAAACTTGTCAAAGCGGATAGGCGTCCCAATACATGTCGTAGCGTCGGGGCTTTAGCATCGCTATCTGTTGTCGACAAACAGCCCTACCTCCAAGAAAACCTTCTAGCGGTAGACCGTTTCAAACTCTAGCCAAATACCACAGAAGAATAGAAACGGTTTGCTTGCTTGACAGAAAGCAGATCAAAAAATCAACAGCTCAAAATTGCAGAGCCGTTGGCCCTAAGCCGTTACAACTATACCCTAATCTGAAAACATCGACGTATCTGAACTCGTTTTCATTGTTTTGTAACAGAGTTCGGATGTCTTAAATGGGTAAGGTGATCATCCATCAGCCCTCACTTCAAGGGCTTCAGAGCAAATTCACAAAGAGTACTTAAGCACTTTTAATTCAATACTGGTAAGCGTTTGAAAGTCTTTAGCCAGGCTCCATGCCGATGTCTACAAGCCTTATTATGGTTGACTTTCAGGCAATTTGCCAATCCCCTCTCAAGGTGATTTCTAAAGGTTAAAAGCATCAGAAGTGCAGATGGTCAGATCGTGATTAGGGCTATGGAACTGAGCCTATAAAATACTGTCTAAAGATATCTTCATCGCTAAGGTTGCTAGCCTCAACAACAGTTTTTCAGGCAACTGAAATAATGTAATGAGCCAAGACATTAAGGCCTAGATCCGCTCACCGGTGACGACATAAGCAATCCGTTGACCGACATTCGTAGCGTGATCAGCAATCCGCTCTAAATAGCGGATGACAAGCACTAATAAGACGATGACTTCGACGTTGGTAAGGGCAACATCAACATGAACTAAGCGGTCGTAAAGGTAGTCGTAATCTTCGTCAACGGCATCATCTTTGATTTTAATATCAAGACCCACATCAGCATTTAGGTCAGACACGGCAACTAGACTCAAGGCCACCATAGAACGACAGCGGTCAATCATGACTTGGATCCGATCTAGGCTAGGGTGAGCCGGATAGGGAAATAGTTTGATGGCGACTTCACCGATATCTTTGGCATAGTCGCCAATGCGTTCTAAATCACGAATAAGTTGCATGAAAGCACTCACGTGACGCAGGTCTTGCATACCTTGAGGCGGGTGAATCAGCAGCTCAATACAGTCGACTTCAATTTGTCGATAAAACTGGTCAACGTGCTTATCGTGAGCTTTGAGCTGTTGGGCGGCTTCCAAATTGCGATCGCAGAGTGCGGACCTTGAGAGTAGACAAGATTGCTCAACCAGTGCCCCCATTCTTAAGACATCACGTTGTATCCGCCGCAGTTGATGACTAAACGGGGGCGGACTGTTGGAGCGGATGGAGGAGTTAGAGTTTGTCACTGCAATTGCGGGAGGATGTCATCAGTATGGTCTTTACGACCCAAAAAGGCAGTGTTTTAGGTCACTCAAGGCGATGGGTCCCGTCGTTCTGAACTGCGAAAAGGATTTCAGCAGTCTAGCTGGACCGGCAGCCTGGCTAGGGACGAACGGTTTCTATGTCGGACTACCAAGATTCTACAATAGAGGTCTAGACCTTTACGGACTCAATCATGACGCATGCTAGTTAAGAAACCGGCATGCGCGATTTATCTGGTTTAAGTAACGCTGTGTAACAGTTGCGCTCTAAAAGGCTGGTAATGAGGAGATCTTAGTCAAGAATTGACTCAGTCTCGCTGTGTGAGACTGATCGACGTTATTAGAAGGATTCATAGCAATGACAGATACTCAAGTTTTTGTCGCTTTGGCGATTGCTCTGGTGCCTGGATTCTTGGCTTTGCGCCTGGCAACTGAACTCTACAAATAAAGAGTCAATTTTATTCAGCAACCCTTGAGGGGTGGCTATAGACAATCGCCGCTATGAATGTTCTTCATGGCGGCGATTTTTTCAGAGATTTGGCTTAATTGTTGCTGTCGTTGATCTGGAGCAGCACGCACGCTAGGACCGTCACAAAGTCCCTAGAGTTGCAATTATGGCTCGAAATGACAGTCCCAACTCCCTGTCGAAGTCTACGCTATTCCCACAATCTCTAAATTGGCTAGGTCGCCAGAAAACCCTGTAATTTCGATGATTGAGTCATTGGCAGCTTGAAAGCCTGCGACCGCGTCATTTAACGCTAAAAAGGTGCGTTGCTCAAAGGTGAAGGTGGCCGCCCCTAATGAAACAAAAGCCTCGGTTGATAACACTTCGGCGATGGCTGATTCTTCTAATAGAGTGACGGCACCTAACTGAACCAAATCAGCAGCAGCGACAGAATTGTTCGCAACAATTGAATCACCAGGATTATTCAAGTCGTCTTTGGCAATAACGGCTTCGCCATTCGTCAAGGCATCTTCACCCATTGGAGTGTTGTCTTCAGTGGGTGAAGTGTCACCGTTGATCGCCCCACTGCTGCCAGTCAAGGCATCGTCGTCAGTCAGGGCATCATCATTAGTTGCTGTGTCACTACCGATATCGTCAAGATGGCTAGTTGAGGCATCGTCGTCGGTCAGGGCCTCTTCAGC
>CAZLYS010000250.1:0-6588 GCA_964563415.1 uncultured Halomicronema sp. | reverse complement strand
GTAGTCGACGTCGACGCGCTCAAAGACCAGAATGGAGGCTAGTAGGTCCATCCACTTTCGCTTCTGGATTGCGTTCGCGGGCGTCAAGTAGATGGAGTTATTCTCCTCGTCGGCCGCCGGAGCAGGGGGCGTAGTAGTAGGGGTGGAGGTGGTGTTACTCATGGTGAAATCCTTGGATGAAACAGAGACTGGTGGGTTGAACTGTCCCCAAGCACGTGGGGCTTGCGGTCCTGCCGAAAATAATGGGGATAAAAATGCAGACTTCCTCTTGGGAGAAGAAATGTGAGATATGACAAGTGGAGAGAATTTTCTACGTGTAGTGTATTGCAAAACTCTAATGCTCAGCTATCGTCTCTAGCATGGAAAAATTGAGCTGTTTTCGAACGGGGGACTTGCACTGCATCTGCTGGTAGGAGCGCGCGAACATGGCCGCGTTGGGAGACTGCCCCATGGCCAATACTCTGTTGAAAAAGTCCTGCCGCATTTGCACGAGCACTTGGCGTTCGTTGTCGAGTTTCCGGCTCATGCGCGCGAGTTTTCGCTCTCGCTGCAGAATGTCGCTCGCCATCTGATCGAGGTTGCCATCGCCGGTATAAGTGTGTTCGTATTGTGACATGTTGGGTGCTTCAAGAGAATGACCCGCAAGTCTACTCCCTGGTGAGGGCAGAGGAGACGAGAAAAGTGTACCCCAGAATTTTCGGCAGGGGGAGGGAACTCAGGAACACAAGAGGGGAACTTAGGGTCGTATGTTGTGCACACTCTAGATGTGCTCCCTCACCGAGACCATGGATGCGCCCTTGACTTTCGAAGACCTCCTGTTTGGAAAACCCGTGCTTGATGATCCCCTGACGGTCGATTCGGGGATCGACTCGGATCCCCTGTTCGACTGTGAGTACAAGCTGGATTCATTCTCAATGGTTATCCACGACGACGACGATACCGAAAGCAGTCGTACAGAGTCGGCTCCCAGCTCTCCGACGAAGCCGCTGGTGTCTGCGATCAAGATGGGTGACTACGATGAACACTTTGACCCCGCCCGGGGCAACGACAACAGCAGGAAGCGCAGTCGCTCTCCACTTCACTGTGACGAGACGCTGGACGACCTGTATGCGCCCTCGTTCAAGCGTCTGAAGCGAGCATGCGTGGAGTTCCCACACGAACCTTCGCAGACCAGCCCCACGACCCTGTCGAGCACGCTCTACGTCATCACGCGCGACCGTGGGGGGACGTGCGAGATCGAGTACGATGACTCCTGGAAGGGGATCGACGACGCCCTGCCACGGGCCGTGTTCGTGTCCAAGAACTACCTCGCGTTCAAGAGCCCAGTGGACGGAGTCCAATCCTTTGCGAACCTCTGCGATGAACCCTCGGGGACATTCTGTAGTTTGAGAGAAGCCTACGTTACACAACACACCGACGGCAAACGGCTGCGATACGTAACGTTTTCTCCGGGAGAGATCAAGGCTCGTGAGTTTGAGTAAGGTTGCACTGTATACTATAAGAATGTAATTAAATAGAGAGCCTTTCAAGGCAGAGTACCCACAGGATTTTCGGCACCCCTCCCTCCCTTTCTCCGAGGGACCAAGTCAGATTGCCCAGTTCTCGTTCCCTCTCAACCCATGAAGCGAGCACCGACTACGAACGCTCTCTCAGCGGATCGCGACACAACAAAGAAGAATTCTCCTATCATACAAGAACTGCTGGAGCAGGTTGACAAGTTTTACCTTGAGATCGACGTTGACAACAACAACGACCCAGAGTTTCCGTTCAACGAGCACAATGGCGACGGCTCGTGTGGAGACATAGAAGAGACGATTGGCAAGTGGCACGCCCTCAGTCCTGCTCACGCCTACGCATTCGAAAACTATCTCATGTGGACCGACCGCGACGCCATCTCAAGCGACCCGAGACAAGAGTGGATTCGTCGCCACTTCCTCATGGGATGGGTGCTCGGTCAGAAGACACCTCCCATTGATCTCTACAAGTGGCTGAAGGCCTTGCTTGCGCAGGGTACAACCCACCAGAACCTCTACACCTCGCTCTTTCAATGCTCAATCAATCGTCACTTGCTTCCTGCTATCAAAGTGATACTAGATGCGTTCTACAAGGGCGACATGGAGCTGATCGACCGCGCTATCTATCCGTGTTTTGTGTCACTGCGGGACTCGCCTGATGACCAGATCACGGACGCATATGTGAGAGAGGCCATAGCTCAGCTCACATCTGAGTACTACGGTGACGATTGGTCAGACTTTGGTCACGATTGGACTCCCCCCTCGTGGGACCCCAAGCGCGAACTGATCGACTACTGCTTCTTTGGAGGCCTCATTGGCGGGCATTGGTATGGCAATGCCACGTATGAAGAGCAACGCGTCGCCTTCAAAGAACACGGACGACTGCCCTACATGAACGAGAGCGATAGTGAACCTAAGTAAAGTGTCGTTTTAATATCCTACCCAAGTACATGCATATAGTGTTTCTTGATGAGCGAATCTACGAGATCCAGGGACGACGTGAGCTCGCGCAAGAAATTATGTCCGTCGTTCTGGATCATGATTACAGGGGCCACTGCGCCGCGAACTTCGTCTTCGTCACTGCTGAGGGAGTAATTGATAGCGGTGGCAAAGTACGAGTTCCGAATCTTTCTGTGGAGCGTAGACGACTCCGCCTTGCTATACACCGCAAAGGTGATGTGGGCAGACTCGCAGAACATCTCCTGAACGCGCCGCGTGTGCTCTTCGTGTCCGTACTCGCGACCCAACGCCAGGTTCGTGAGCGCGTAGCCGTCTAGGATCACCACGCCAGCGTCGCTCTTCCGGGCCTCACCGATACCCGCAATCATGGCATGCATTAGCGCAGCTGCCCGCAGGCGACAGTTCATGCGAACATCTTCCTCAGAATCCTGTTCTGCACCCCAGCACATGCGCATGATGTTGCTGCGGACGACAACTACGTCTGCGGCTCCTGATCGCTCGATCTGAGACGCGAGGTTTCCCGCAAAGACGGCACGCTGGTCGTCGTCGATCCCTTCCACGGCAATGACAACAGGAAGCATGGGTAAATAAAAAGGACTAATACTTTATTGTGTTTCTAACCACTTGTGGCAGTATACTCACGGGCATTCCACATACACGCGAGCTCTGTTCTAAAATAACGGCACGGGATCATTACTCAGGTCCAATGACATGGGCGGCGTAAAGGTTTCTCCCCCCTTGAACATCGTATCCAATCCCAGCAACTCCGAGGAGGACCTTCGTTTCACGGCCGCCGGCGGGGAAGCAGGGGTGGGTGGCGTAACACGCGGCGGTGTCGTTGCCTCAGCAGCGGATGCCGGGATCTGTCCCTCCACCGCGTGACAAAGCGCGCGGTAGGGCTGTTGGGCACAGTCGGTGCAGGACTCCAGGTGGTACACGTAGCGATCGAGGTCGTCTGTTGTATCGTAGACGCCGGCCCAGTTCCGCTGGAGCTCTCGCATCGCACTCGCGTCCTTGAAGAAGGCCCCACAGGAGACCTCGGTCAGCGCTTGCTCCGGAGAACAACCCTGCTTAACAGCTCGCGCGCGGGTCACCTCGAGAACCGTGGCGAGGGGCAGCGTTGGGTACGCGCGGTATGGCTGACGTACGGCTTGCTTGTGAGTCTGCGTGCTGGTTTCCAGCCACCGGTTGCGGGCACTGGAGATCACCTGCGGTCGCACCCGTTTGTGACCGGATGTGTTTTGGGCAAGGAGTGCTTGCCCCAACTCATTCGTGCCGTTCAAGAGGGCGTCAATGAGCTTGCGTTGCGTTGTCAGGCTCTCCTCCATCTTGCTGGTGAGGTGCTCCACGGCCCCGCCGGTGAATTTGTTGTAGCCGTTGTAGAACACCGGGCACGTTTTGTTCGTCTGATGTCCCATGAGTCCACAGCGCTCACATGACACTTTCAGATAGTCATGGAGCGCCGGTGGGGTGGGTAGCATCACGTTCGCTCCCACGCTCTCATTGATCATGCTCAACGCGCGCAGGTAGTTGTGTGCGGTGGTTTGGTGGGCTACCGCGTACGCAATAGCCTCCTCTGTGGTAGAAAACGTCAGCGGGGTCTCACTGGCAAGTGGGGGCGTTGGGGCCGATGCGGGCTCGGGGGTTTGGTAGTAGGTGGAGATCGGAACGGAGAGATCGAGACGGTTTTGCTGTTTCTCGCTGAGGTCAGTACGCACGGCACGGGTCTCGGTGGTGCTCCGGTAGACGTCGGACATGGCACAGAGACATTGGGTCATGCGGGAGAGATCGGAGGGACTCTCAAACTCGTCGCGCATCTCCAGTGTACTCAGGGTGGGCGTCTTCTGGTCAACCCACTGGTGGTGCTCGCGGAGGAGCTGGTGGTGTGCGTTGATAATGCCTCGTGCATTGTGATCCAGGACGCTCACGCTCGGAACGATCACGCTGAACGAGAAGAGGCAGAAGTCCATCGGGGTGCCATTCATGAGTCGTCCCACCATGCGACAAAACTGCACCGACGGGCGGAGCTCCCCGGTGCGCGAGGTCGTCTCATCGATCTCCTTGCGCAGGTGACTCCAACTCTTGAAGTGCTCGTTGCGGGCCATCGACTCAGCGTTCTGGCAAAGCTCAACCAGACACTCCACGCAAATTGCGCGACCCTCCAGCTTCTGTGTGATGGGATTCTGTGCCGTCTCGTAGGGTAGCGGCATGTGCGCGTCCTGAGCATGGCAGTGGGAATACGGGTGGTTGCCAAACTGGGTCAGCAACACTCTCTCGTCGATACCTGAGTGACACTCAGCGCACTCCTGCAACACGCCCTCGTCCGCGCGACCCTCCGTTGCCAGTGGGTGGCGCAGGGCGTGCAGGATGGCCATCGAGACGCACCCGATGAGGTGAGCGCTTCCCATGCGCCGACTCTTGGGGTCCGTGGCGCGCGTGTACTGATGAACGAGACCACAGACATTCAGATACCGATCGCGCTCGAGTTCAAGCGGGAGGGGGAGGTTGATGGGGACCGTGGCGGATGGGCGTCCGCTTGCCTGCTCACCCAGGATGTGGTCCACCTTTGTGGTGTGCGTGGCGCGGATGATGCGCGCGTAGTCCAGGAGGATGCGCGCTCGCTCGTGCGGGCCCTTGGGTGGTACCGCAGCAGTGAACTGTCGCACGCGTTTCATATCCGCCTCGTAGTACTTGGCGCGTTTCTTGGGCGGCGTCTTCACCGTCTGGGCGTCATCTGGGCACTTTTCGCGCTCGCGTTTCCTGGAATTGGGTGAGTGGGGCCGGGGTCAAGGGCGGGGGACAAGCGCGAGGACACACCGAACGGGGATTTGTGCAGCGGGCGCGCTGAGAGTCTCCATGCGCTTCCGTACAGTGATATGTTTAGTAACGCATGCAGGAAAGTATTTTTCAACCTCCTGAGATGTGTTTCGGGGAGAATGGAGAGTCGGCCGAACGACCACACACTTCGGCTCAAGACCCCTGCCGAGAATCCTGTGGTTGACCCGGATACACATGGATCCGATAGGGAAAATTCGGGGGAACTTTCCAAAATTTTGGGACAGAGATGCCAAGTCCCACATGATTTTCGGCCGTGTGCGCTATTGTATGTATGCTTTTGGCACTACAATTTGATCAGTGTATACTTGATATCGTAAAAAGATGAAACGAAATCGCGGTGACGAATCGTCCCCAGCTTCTGCATTCAGTGGACCCCTAACACGCTTGCCCTCAGAGATACTGGGGATAATCGCCGTGCATCTCAGCCGCGGTTCTTATCACGACCTTTTCTCTCTATCTATTACATGCAAAACATTTCGAAAGGTTGACCATGTGTCGTTTTACACGAAATCCCAACACGACTCCAAATTTATTCACGCGTGCGCCATTGGCGACGTGAAACAAGTCGCCTACCTTTTGGAACGTAACGTTGACCATACTATACTTCGTTCCGATGCCATTATGAAAGCAATCAAACATGACCATCTAGAGGGGGTTAAGGCGTTGTACAACGGTATTGAAATTCATTCCCCTCCGTGGTGGTATGCGAATTTGGGTATTCGCAAAGCGTGCGAGTTTGGTCGTGCAAGTATAATGAAATTCTTCATGGACCCCCGCGAACTCCATCGCGTGGACGATTACAACCATGGCCTTTACATCGCATGCAATGCAGGGCATGCTGATGTAGTGGAGGTGCTCTTGGAGGATAGCAGAGTCGATCCAAATCACCGCGGTGCCTTTGTTGAAGCATGCTGCGAAGGAAATGACGAAGTGGTGAAAGTTCTTCTCGCTGATCCGCGAACCGATCCTACAAGCGAACACGCTTACTACACGAAAACTGTATACAAACGTAAGTATATGAAAGTGATGAAACTTCTCCTTGCAGATCCTCGGATTAATCCTAACGGCAACCTGTTGCAGATCCTAATATGGGCTCATTCATATGATTTGTCATAATGTTGATGTGTAGATATGTATGTATTTATAAAGGCAGAGATGTTATATTTCAAATCCCAACGGCTAGTTTTTTCCTATAGGAAAGCCCCCTATGAAAAATCGGCGAAATATGGCTAAGTTTTTTTGGCGGGAAAATGGGTCGAAAATTTATCTCGCCAAC
>CAZLYS010000249.1:0-6591 GCA_964563415.1 uncultured Halomicronema sp. | reverse complement strand
GGCATCGCGTAAGATGTCTTGACCTCGTCGATAATTTGCATGATTGAGGGCAATTCCAATGCTGGCTGAGGTGAACATGGTGTAGCCGTTGAGAGTCATGGGGGTTTGGAGGTTTGCTTGAATGCGTTCCACCACATGAATGACTTCTTGTGGGCTTTGAATTTGCTCTAATAAGATGACGAATTCATCGCCGCCTAATCGAGCTACAGTGTCTACCGCCCGTACCTGCTTCAACAATAGATGGCTCACTTGAATGAGCAGTTGATCGCCAATGGCATGCCCGAGGCTGTCGTTAATGACTTTGAAGCGATTGAGGTCAATAAACAACACGGCAAAGCGATAGGCTGATTGGCGCTGAGCCTGTTGTAAAGCATGATCTAACCTTTCTAAGAGCAATGTGCGATTGGGTAGATCAGTCAGCGCATCATGTAGAGCTCGGTGTCGCAAGGACTCTTCGGCTAATTTTCGTTCGGTGATGTCGTTAAAAGTCACCACAACTTTTTGGAGCGATTGCTGATCATCAATCACTGGAAAAGCGTTCACTAATACCCAAACCGTTTGCCTAGGAGAGTCTTTCTGAATACCCACAACGCAGTTATGTAGGGGGCGTTGGGCCATAATCACTTGATTAACCGGATATTGTTCAGTCGCTAACTCCTCCCCAAATTCATCTATCAATGGCCAAATCGGGGCAATCGCCTGTTTTCCCTCAAGCTGGTGAGCGGGAATGCCTAACAGTCGGGTCGCCATATGGTTACACAACAAAATAGTTGTGTCGCGGTCATGAACGACAACACCCGCTTGGAGGTTTTCTATGAGCGATTTATAGTTGGTCTCACTATCTCGAAGTTGCTTGAGGGCGATGGTTAATGACTCAGTTTTTTCTTGCAAGGACTGATGAGAGGTGGCTAGGGCTGCCGTTCTTTCGGAAACCTGGAACTCTAGATCAGCCAAGGTATGGCGGAGTTGTTCTAGCATTTTGTTAAAGGTCGTCGCCACGACAGAGAATTCTCCTTGC
Source organism: uncultured Halomicronema sp. (assembly GCA_964563415.1). Classification (GTDB taxonomy): domain Bacteria; phylum Cyanobacteriota; class Cyanobacteriia; order Phormidesmidales; family Phormidesmidaceae; genus Halomicronema. The sequence continues at coordinate 5,573 of CAZLYS010000249.1, read as the reverse complement.
CCTGGTAACTGCAGCTGATAATTCAGATCTCCAGCACTCACGCGTTCGGCAGCAGACTTTAACACGTTAATGGGCTGCATGATTCGGCCACTTAACCACAGGCTCGCCCAGACAGTTAATCCCAAGGCTGTCAGAGCTGTCGCCAGCAACGCGACGCTACTTTGGCGGGCCGTACTTGCCAGCTCTGAACGAGCGGTTTGGGCTCTTGTCTGAGTCGTCACCTCAATAGTTTGGATAATGCGATCGATTTCACGATTAATGCTGTTTGCCACAATGGTGTTTACTTGCACCTGTTGCTCCAGCAGCAGTGCGGCATTTAAGTCGGCTAAATAATTTTGAATCTCACTCGAGAGAACTTGGTCATCCTCAGCCGTCGGTGTTTGTGGATTTAAGGCAACCAAGGTTTCAAGTTCATTCCGCACATCCGTGAGATATTGCGGGTTTCCTAAATTGAAATAGGCTTGCTCTTTAGCCACAATCATCCAGAGTCTGTTTTGCAAAGAACTTTGTTCAGGCACTGGTTCAGTCGTTTCTGTAATGGCCTCAAAGAGCTGCTGAATTCGAGTTTGGAAAGCCTTGTTTTGGGGGCTGGCTTGAATTCGGGCAGTCGTTGCATCGAAGGCTGATTCGTAATTGAGAAACAACGACTCTAGTAAAGCTAATTCTTGCGATAGTTCAGAGTTCGGACCTTCTAAAGTTAAGAGGGCCGCAAGATTTTTTCGCGCGGCAGCTAAAGCTTGCTCATTAGCTTGAATGAGGTCTTGTGCATCGTCGGTCATGATCGTAGTTTGCCAACGATTGAGGTAGATTTCTTCAGCTTGCCGAGCGGTCAGAAAATTCCTCTGGAGCTCTAAACTGAGTTCTCGAACTCGAGCTGAGCTTTCGAGCAGAGTTTGGCTTGTATTGCGCAGTTGGATCAGACTCCGGTAACCAATGGCAGAGCTGGTAAAGCTCACCAACAAAATGGCCCCAAAGCCAAACATCAGTTGGGACCGAATGGTGGTTAGCCGCCGCAACAGGACAACCATCAAGACTCCTGTGCGATGAGTTGCTCAATTTGCGCTTGTAGGTTAGCTGTCGCTAATTGGCTATCGGTGCCCTGATAGATAGCTTGAATAGTTTCTGCAATCGCTAAGGCCATCTCATTCCATCGGGAATGTAATACGACTGTAGGTCGAGAGGTTTGCATAGCTTTCTGAACACAGAGCGCATAGTCGACATCCATCGCCTCGGTATAAGCCGATGGATTGAGCCAAGAAGAAAATCTGGGTGCGCCTCCTGTTGCAACGGATATCAGGGGTTCCATTTGCTGGCTGGTCGCCCATTGTATAAAGAGCCAGGCAGCTTCGGGATGGCGCGATTTCTCAGCAATGCCCAATCCCCAGAGCCAATGTCCAGTCAAACTAGTCGGTTGTGAGCGCGGTAGTTGTTTATAGCCAACATTACCTGCGATCGCGGAGGTCACTTGTTCATACCCTGGCCCAAATAAACTGGCATCGATATAAAAGACTGCTTTGCCCGTTTGAAATAATTCTGTTGCTTGAGGCCAATCAATGGCTGAAATATTGGGTGGACCTGCCTGCATCAACCGCGCATAAGTGGTCAGGCCCGCCACAATTTTGGGGTTGGTAAGTTGAGGGGTTTGCCAATTACCGTCAAACCAAACGTTATAGGGTAGCGGTGAAGGGGCATTGCCCCAGTTGTTTAAAACGAGCCCAGTAACCGTATCAATGATGGTGTCAGAAGGTACGCCCCGCATCACGGCCCCAAAAACCTCTCCTTGCCCCAGTTGGTTAATCATTGTGGCAGCCTCAATGAGTTGTTCCATCGTTTGGGGCACTTCACCCCCGAGATACTGATTTACCAGCTGTTTGTTGTAAAACAGAATGTAAGCCTCGAAGGTGGCGGGGATACCAAAGAGTTGTTGCTCATTGGCCTCTGGTGGATACATGGCCGCGAGCCGAAATCCTTCAGGAAAATCAAACAGGCTATAACTGGCTTCTGTAAGTTGTGGATTGTTGATGAATGGGGTTAGTGGCTGCAAGCGTGACCCTTGCCAAAGCCGGTAAGCCGTGGAGTCCATTGGCAAAAAAAAGGCATCAATAGAGGTAAAACCATCTTGCAGGGAGTCTTCCATCACCTGAAAGTACTCTGGTTCAGGCACGATTGTCAGGTTGGTTTTAATGCCTGTTTGGGCTTCAAAATCTGCCAAATAAGGCTGCATGCCTGCAGTCCAAGGGTGTTCGTCAAGTAATAGAGAAATGGTTTGCCCTTTGAACTGTTGCCAATCAAAGCTGCTATTAGTGTCAGCAAGCGGTTGCTCTGTTGACGCTGAGTCGAGTTGACGGCAGTTGGCTAACAGGCTGGTGACACCAGCAGTCAGACAAACATTTTGCAAAAAGTGGCGGCGCGATCGCTGAACCGACCATAGTGGTGGACAACTCATGGAATTTCCCTGGGGGTGGGGGCGAGTCATACCCTAAAAGATTAGTGGCTCTTAGCGTGCCCATCTGTAAAAGGTCTTCTCATTGGGGTTTATCAAGCTTATTGTTCAGAATTATTTGTTCGAAGTAACAACCCGAAAGACTGAGGACTGACTTAGTCACACATTTAGAATTCCCCTGCGAGTAGGAAAATGGCTAGGTGACTTCAGTCTTACTCAAGTTGGTACAACTAAGGTTATGTGCTTATGTTGAAAACGCTCTTGCCAGGTATGCAGATGGTTTCAGACCCAGCTGACTGATTGCGCACAGGCGCAAGCCTATACAATCAACCAGCCTTACCAACTCTGGGTACGGATTGAGCAGGTTTGCAATTGAAGAGTACTGGAATTTTTGCAGCCGCGATCGCTCAACTAGCCTGCGGTTGGCGCGGGTTTGTCACAACCAGATTGAATTGCCAACCTGGAAGCGCATTCACCTTTTCGGCTAGGCGACGCAAATCAGCGGCTCCATTGAGGGTAAGACTAGGCCGCGATCTTACATCTGCCACAATCGTTTCGTCATGACCTTTGGCCACCAGCCCGAGCAAACAACCCTGCAGAGAGGCTGGCAAGGAGTCATCATCGGGGTAAAGCAGTACCTCATATCCCGCGCGGTCATACTCGCGGGCCAAGCGCAACAAACGCCGATGTTCTAGGGAAGTTTTAAGGGGCCGACTTTGATTCACGACAGCACTAACCTTATGCGACACTTTCCGGATTCCTTTGGAAGTCTACCTTAACATGCAAAAATTCTTCGCCTTTGCAGAACCCTTCAGCGAGTGCAAGCGACATTCCTTTTACGCGAAAGGAACCGTTTAAATTGCGACGACGATTATCCAGTTCAGCGATTTGATAATCGTCTTGATAGATCACACCATTGAGCGCATCTAAAACCGGTTTAATAATCCGCTCGCTATCTAAATCATGCCCCATACCGCCCGCAGGCGCATCGTAGAAATGGGTGATCTTCACATGAAGTTTATCGGCCAACGGCGGGCGATCGCCCCAGCAATACTGAGCCGTTGCTGTAACCTTTTCTCGCCAAGCTTTCAGAGCCTTTTTATCTTTAGCTCTGTGAGGTACAGGTTGACCAATAATGACAAAGTCGAAAGGCAGCACAGCCCCATCCCTGATGGTGATCGCAAATGATGCAAGCGCTAGTGTTCCCTGAAGGATGTAAAAATGACGTTCAAACAAAATGCATGAACGTCGATAGATGTCAAGCTCTTTTTAATCATAAGCTACATGGCAGAGGTTGTGGGCCTGAGCGTGGGTAACCTGCTATCTATTGGCAAGCGGCACCAGTGTCTGCTGTCGAAGCCGTGCGCATAACCGGAGGGCAATGCCGTACAGCCGACTATAGCTAAGGGGAGAATAGTCGCGGAACGCGATTCATCAATGGGTAAATTGCGGGCCAGTCTCCAAACGGTCTGAGTCAACCCATCAAGCCGGTACTTTGCTCTCGGCTTGGGTTAAGACTTCCACACCTGTTTCAGTAACGGCAACAGTATGTTCAAACTGGGCTGAGAGTTTGCGATCAGCCGTCACCGCCGTCCAGCCATCAGCTAGCACTTCCACTTCGTAGGTGCCGACGTTAATCATAGGTTCAATGGTAAAAACCATGCCCTTACGCAGTTTTTTACCTTTGCCTGCGGTGCCATAGTGAGGAATCTGAGGCGCGGTATGAAAAATGCGGTGAACCCCGTGGCCCACAAAATCACGGACGACTGAAAAGCCTTCGGCTTCGGCATATTCTTGAATGGCGGCACCAATATCACCGATGCGGGCGCCAGGTTTCACAACATGGATGCCGCGCCACATAGATTCTTCGGTAACTTCTACTAATTTTTTCGCCAGGGGTGAAGGGCTGCCCACGAAGAAGGTGCGTGAGGTGTCGCCGTGGTAACCGTCCACGATGGGTGTGACGTCAATGTTCATGATGTCACCGTCTCGCAAAATCTGATCTGCACTGGGAATCCCGTGACACACCACTTCGTTAATGCTGGTGCAAATGGAGCGGGGAAACGGATCAACCGCACCGGGATAGCCTAGAGGCGCACTTTTGGCACCGTGCTTTTGAGTCCATTCTTCGGCTGCATCATTGAGCTCTTGAGTACTCACCCCTGGCTTAACCAAAGGTTCTAGATAGTCAAGCAGTTGAGCCGCCAGGCTACCGGCCTGGCGCATTTTCTCAATTTCCCGACGCGATAGCAGCGTAATGACCTCTTGCTGTTCCACAGTGATAAATCTGGTGATGATTGGATGGCGATACTGTTTTCTACTGTAACGTCGCTAGGTCAAATTGGGCAGTGTGATTCTCTTGACAGGCCGGGGGAATTCGTTACCCTTTCTGGTGTCATGGTTGGTTGCTGGCGATCGCGTTTATGGCTCTCTGGTTGTTGTGCTGTGTCTTGCTGTTCATGACATCACGCGGATATGACTGGCTCAGTCATCAAAGTTGGTTTATGGCTCCAGAATTGTCGCTACCCTGGGTGATGTTAGGGGGGCTAGGACTGGCGATCGCGTCTAACCGTGATGTTTGGCATTGGGTTAATCAGCAATTGCCATTGGAGCAATCAAATCAAGCAGCTCCGCCAACCCTTTCACCCACTGTTTCAAAGTCGGTACCCAAACCAAACGCTGCCGTTTCAGAGTCGGTGCGCTCCCCCGTTGAGAGGATTCCGGTGAGTCCTACTCGACCCGCCGCCAAGGCGATCACCTCCAAAACCTCTATTTCTTTCAAAATTACTGGCCCTCCTCCTTCCTCTGATGCTTAGGATTGGCTCAACCCTGGGGACACAGACTTAAATGTTGCGGTATTCTGAACCTTTCCCAAGCGCTTGAGTCACGCTATCCGAAGGTTAAAGATGCTGTCGATTCGAAATTTGAGCAAAACCTATCGCGGACGGCAGGCATTACAAAATCTCAATCTAGATATTTTGCCGGGTGAAGTTTATGGTCTGTTAGGACCTAATGGAGCAGGCAAAACAACTACCATTAATCTCATTTGTGGTCTACTCCAGGCTGATGAAGGGCAAGTCTTTGTCAACAGCCAGCCAGTAGGCCTCGCTACTAAACCTTGGATTGGGGT
>CAZLYS010000248.1:0-6596 GCA_964563415.1 uncultured Halomicronema sp. | reverse complement strand
GATTTTTATGGGCATCTCCAAGGTGATGATTGCCTCATCTGCGTTACCCAAGCCCTGAGGGACAGCATTCAACGACCCACCGATGTCATCGCTCGTTACGGTGGCGAGGAATTTGCGGTCATCTTGCCAGATACCGACACCCATGGTGCCATTCACGTCGTACAGCAACTTCAAGCGGCGATCGCAGATTTGCATCTACCCCATGCTGCCTCCCCAGTAAAAGCTCAAATCACCCTCAGCTTTGGTATCGCTTGCGTCCATAAAACAGTCTCGGTCGAGCTGAGCAAGGTCACCAACCAAACCTCAGACACTCTTATTCAAATGGCTGATCAGGCTCTCTACCAAGCTAAATCTCAGGGCCGTAACCGCTACGAGATAGCCACGACTGTACTGTCATGAAGCGAGCCCCCTTCGAGCAACCTCTCTGTAATGTATGGACTACTGTAATTGAGCAACCCAATATTGACGGCCTTTCCTCGACTACACATGAGCACAAATGAATAACATATGATTCCCATACAGTGAGCAACAGCCAGGACGAAAGCAGGTCAAGAAATTCTCACATATCATCAATGCCGGTTGGTTAACCCGAAAATATGATTGACTTTAGGTACCGCTATCCCTAATCCGATAAACTGCATTTCAACTAAATACTGAGAGTCAGGATAGCCCAGAGAAATACATGACCATTATTTCTGCCGCGATCGTGCTGCTGTTGATCTTGGATCCGTTTGGCAACTTGGTCACTATTAACACACTGTTGTCCGACATTCCTGCAATGAAACGTCAGCGTATTATTCTGCGTGAGACGTTGATTGCTTATGGCATCCTCGTCTTGTTCCTCTTTGGAGGTAATCCGCTCCTGTCATTTTTTGGCGTCGAGTCTCCCACATTAAGAATTTCAGGCGGTCTTATTCTCTTCATCATTGCGCTAGGGATGGTGTTTCCGACTCGCTCAGCCCTGCCATCTACACTTGAGGCAGAACCGTTCATCGTACCGATCGCGATGCCGTTAATCGCTGGACCGAGTGCGATCGCAGCACTACTCGTCATGGCCAAATCAGAACCGCAAATGCTGGGAAGCTGGCTGGGAGCACTGACTTTTGCCATGGGCATCGTAGGTATCATCTTATGGACCTCACCCTGGATCTTTCAACGCTTGGGAGCACGTGGAGCTCTAGCAGTCGAACGTCTCATGGGCATGCTGCTGATCATTTTATCTGTGCAAATGATGCTGGATGGAATTGAGCAATACCTGCAATCTTAGAGAGCGAGTCTATCTCACGGACTACAGAAGCGATCGCGCAATTCCCTAACATCATAATTTTCAAAACCGCACTCTAAACGCGAGCTAAGGTTACTTGCTCAGGCTGGTCTTGGTATTTGCCACGACGGGTTTCGTAACTCACCTCGCACTGTTGTCCTTCAAAGAACAAGAGTTGCACCACGCCTTCGTTGGCATAAATGCGGCAGTCAGCACTAGAAGAGTTGGAGAATTCTAAGGTTAAGTGCCCCCGCCAACCTGCCTCGGCAGGGGTCAAATTAGCAATAATGCCGCAGCGAGCATAAGTCGACTTACCAATACAGATCACGCTGATGTTGTCAGGTACTTGGATGCGCTCTAAAGCGACCCCTAAACCATAAGAGTGAGCTGGGAGAATAAAGTAACTACCACTAGTATCCGTTCTCAGAGTAGTGGGCTCTAAATTATCAGGACTAAAGTTTTTCGGATCAACGACGGTTCCAGGAATGTGACGGAAAATTCGAAACTCCGATGGCGATAGACGAATGTCATACCCATAGGAGGAGAGTCCGTAACTAATGACGGGACGAGTGCGATTAAGCTCCCCCAGATCGACCTGCCGGACTAGACGCGATTCAAACGGCTGAATCAATCCACTCTCAGACATTTGAGCAATCCAGGCATCGTTTTTAATCATGGTGTTAATCCTTGAAGTATTTATGAGCGCTTGCAAAGTTAAGAATCTTGACTGTGACAGACCAGCAAACTGACTATATTGCTAGGGAATGAAGTGCCGACGCACTTCAGTGACTTGATCTGCAACCTCCAGTAAGGATTCCGGCATATCTGGTCCGGTCAAAATTACGTCAACTTGGGATGGTCGCTGTTGTAAAAATGTGAGCACTGTAGCTTCTGAAATCAACCCTAGTTGGATCGCCAAGCTCAGCTCATCTAACACCACGAGGGAATAACGGCCCTGCATCGCAGCAGCTTCGGTGTGTTGCCACAGTTGAGTGATCGCTTTTTGCTCTTCTTCAGTCGCATCAGTCACTTTGAGCGATCGCCGGATATCTGGACGCAACCATTGCAAGCCCTGCCCAAACAACATCGGCTGGTCAATGCCCTGGCGAATGCCGCCCTTCAGAAACTGCGTGATCAGAACCGAGTGGCCCTGACCGGCCACTCGCATCGCCTGCACCATAACGTTAGTAAAAAAGGTGCGATGGGGCGAAGTAAATACTTGCACGGTCCCGGCGATGGCATGTAGCCAGGGATGTTCTTTAACACGAGAGGGCTGCTCAGAGGCGACATGGGTCAGGGGAACCCGAAGCTGTGAAACCATTTTTAGGGGCGGTCCGATTTCGGTAGGCTAAATATAGCGCAATTTCTCCAAGACAATTGATAAAAACTCTATATCTATAGCTAGTTCAAAAAAACTACCCACCATAATATCACCGACGCCTAGATCGGAAACACCTAATTATTTTTAGATGGAGCGATCGCCCTCAGCCACAGCGAACTTCCACGCTCGCCAGAATCATATCGACATTTCACTCATGGCAGCAGTCATTTTGATGCTCCAATAACCAAGAATCGGCTCATACTAGCACTGACCCATTTCTCAGGCGAGTGAACGATGGCCAATGTCATTCCCTATGTGTACCAACGCCATGGACAGAATTAGCATCTCCCGAAGTTTCATGAACTGAGCCAGTTTTACAATATTAAGTACATATGTCGTCTCACTCAGTCGATGAGGCAACATGTACCCAGACGTAATGATCAAACAATGAACTTTAGCTCTTCGAGCTTGAGAGTCGCCATATCAAATACTAGAGAAGGTACCCTACAGCGCCGTCTCTTGTAGTCCAGACGACTCAGTCATTCCTGGCAAAACGGAACCCATATTAGGAACAGTTGCTGGCTTAGGAATCATAATCGGTGGCTGATCCAAGGCAATTTCCAAACTGTCCCCAGGCGTCGAAGCCGACATCGTTCCTAAACCCATCCGCTCTATTGGGTTCAGTGACCCTGAAACCACTCCGGCCACCACTACCGCCGCTGCGGTCATACCTGCCATACAAGCCATGCGGAAGCGATGATTTAGCTTCCGCACCACCTGCTCGGCAGTATCGCAGGGGTTAGCCACCTGCCATGATTCACAATGCAGTCCTCGAAACCCTTGGCGCAACTGTAGCAAACGCTGATAGAGGCACTGAGTTTCAGGATCTTCATCCAACCAAACGGTAACCAGACGACGCTCTTCAGGAGAGACTTCGCCATCTAAATAAGCACTGAGCAGCTCAAAGCGATCGCGCTTAGTGACATCTAAATCTCTGTCATGTCCCAACGCAGAGCGCTCAGAACAAATCGTAGGTTGACCATGAATTGTCCTGGTCGAGCGGGAAAATTGATAGCGTTCACTCATACTAGGTTCAACTTATATAGGTTCAAAACCGATAGTGATACAGACGCTGCAACGCCACTGGTAAGTTCCAAATTAACTTGGGCTTAGCTTAAAATCAGCATTGGCCCGAGCGGATCCGTGACTTTGCGGTACGTTCAACAGGCCCCACATTGACTAACGTTTGTCAACGCAGAAGTCGCTGCTTAATAACCGTCCTTCATCATAGTGGCAACTTCCGGAAGAAGCACCCCTCCATCGATAAGAATTCATGACCAATCGCGATCGCGTCACCCAGTCTAAGTCAACGCTCCGGTCTTGAGGTAGAGATTCAAGTCTTGTTGGAGTCGCTGACGGGCACGGGCAATCCGGGATTTTACGGTCCCTAAAGACGTCCCTGTTATCTCAGCAATCTCCTCATAACTCAAGCCTTGAATCTCTCGCAGCACAATCGTCGTGCGAAAGACCTCGGGCAGGCTCGAGATCGCCTGCTCCAGTTCTGCATAAAATTCCTGGGTCATCAGCATATCGACAGGATTAGGCGCATCCGAGGGCACCTCCCAATCCATCTCGCCGTCAGATAGCTGCCGAGGCGCATCCAGAGATAAAGGCGCTTGATGCCGCTTGCGCTTGCGCAATTCATCATAAAACAGGTTAGTGGTAATACGTCCCAACCAACTCTTGAAACGTTCTACCGTTTGGAGCTTGTGTAAGTTTCGATATACCCGAATCCAAACCTCCTGGGTCAGGTCAGCCCGATCAGACCAATCCGGAGCTAGGTGGTACAGCAATTTTTCAACATAGCTTTGATAGCGCTTAACCAACTCAGCAAAAGCGGCCTTATCTGGGCGGCGCTGCTCTTGACAAAGTTGAATCAAATCATAGTTTGACAGCTGCGCAGGCGACTCACTGCGCAGCACTGATAGAGCAGAGCGAGCGGATGTCCACGGCGTCGAGAATGAATAACTCATAGATCCAGATACAGCTGTGAATAGTGTGAGGAAGGATAGAAGCTGACCCTTATAACCAAACATTGCTTCATCAGAAGCAGTTAGTCATAGACACGCGAATTGATTAGGTTGTACAGCGATTTCCTGGCTGTTAGGTTTGGGGACTGTGCCTATCGTTTTTGTGGCACAGTGTTTTTGAAGCGAGTTGACTGAATCAAGTCTCTCTGGTTCAGTGGTGAGGGTATACTCAAGCCATAGAGATCACCCCTAGCTCATGCGTTATCTGGCAAAGATTGAGCGCGCCTCTTTCTTGGGAAATACTGTTTTACAGCTATTGGCAAAACAAGTCGACGAGTATCTCTGGGAGACCCTCCCAGACAAAGCGGCGATCGAAACTGATATCGCGTTGGGTGCTGGTAATGGGGCGATCGTTTTAGTGCACCTTGAGAATTATGGTGAGGAGACCAAGGTTACCGCCGTTGAAGATGTTGTGCCCTGGCTAATAGATTTGCTGGACCAATTTCTCGCGCGGGGTATCACCCCAGAGTTTTTAGCCCAAGAAGCCGAACGAGCCGAGCAGTGGCGCCAATCTCTAACGCTAGAGAGTCAGGAAGTCGAGCGTCGAGCTTTAGAAACCGCAGCGCGCCGTGACGAGATTCAAGAATTAGAGCGCAATCTCAAAATTGCACGCGCCGAACTTGAGCAGCGCGAAGCCGATTTTCTAACCCGCCAACAAGAAACTGAATAACTCTGATCATTGCTCATCCGAAAACCATTTGCACTATAGCTGCAATGTCCGAGTTTAAAGTTGTGGAGACACAAGTGATCACTGCGAGCATCCGACCTTGACTGAGCAATTTTTGTAGATGCAGTCACTGCCAAAGTTGAGTTGGAAGTTCACCAAGTTGTCGCAGATAATAACGTACAGATGAATGCCGTTTTAGAGTTCTAAAAGTTTGTGGTTGCCAACGCTCAGACCTGTTCTCAGCCTGCCATTTTGGGTTTTGACCCTGGACGCCAAAAATGTGGGCTGGCCGTTATGGGCCTGGATCGCAATCTGTTCCATCGCTCCGTGGTGTCGGCAGACGCAGTATTAACAACCATTCAACAACTCCAGCAAAACTATCCTATTTCACTCATTGTTATGGGCGATCAAACTTCAGCGAGTGAATGGAAAGAGACCCTCACACAGCTTCAGGAACCGCTACGGGTGATCTTGGTCGACGAGCGTTATTCTTCCTTAGAGGCCCGCGATCGCTATTGGCAACTCCATCCCCCGCAAGGTTGGCAGCGACTCCTCCCACAGGGGCTACGGCAACCCAACGTCCCTATTGATGACATCGTCGCGATGCTGCTGATTGAGCGCTACTTAAACCGATTGACCGAAGGGTAGTCAGCGATGTAGAGCAGCGGGCATGAACATGAACGCACATAGATGCGACGATAGTGTGGGTTGAGATCTCAGCGCTAGCCTATCGACCAGCTTGCCTTCACAGACATCAGTTAGTTTGGGGCTACAACTTGGCGCGAATAGTGAAGGAATAATCACCACCGGCTTCAAGTTGGTAGTCACATCTTTCTAAAAAGCGGCCCAACGGCTCACGAATCAGGGCTCGCCCTAGAGAAGGTTCAATGGTGAGGCCACCCTTAGGAAATTGCCATTGAAACTGCCACACATATTCACTGGCATGCACTTCGCCCTCAAGACGTCCTTGCTGCCAAGACTGATACGTAATACGGACGTAAGCGATAGTTTCAGGCAATGAACGGCGACTTGTCACAGGGCAAATGCCAGACCTCAACAGCAAACAGCTAAACCACAGGGAGCGCGCTAGCCCCTTGTCAAAGCTGTCTTAACAGCTAACATAGCTGCGTTGCCTACAAGAGATCTACTCCTCAGAGCACTTTATTTTCAAGATTCATAGATATTTTGCTCGTTTAGCAGTCTTGATACCGCGTTGCAAGTCATGTCTCCAACAACAGTTTTCTTTTGAAGAGG
>CAZLYS010000247.1:3999-6606 GCA_964563415.1 uncultured Halomicronema sp. | reverse complement strand
CACACGATCGAGCGCTTTGGGCCAGTGCGCTCTGTGGAACCTACCCACGTTTTTGAGATCGGCTTTGAGGGCATCGCTGAGTCCAAGCGTCACAAATCCGGCATTTCGGTTCGCTTTCCTCGCATTCTACGCTGGCGCGACGATAAACCCGTGACCGAAGCCGACACCCTGGATACCGCCAAGGATCTGCTGAAGCACTATCAGGGGGCATGAGGGAGAACTCGCACTGGGCAGATTGATGAACCGTAGCTCACTCAGCATTCTGCTCCGTTTGCAACTGCTGGCGAATTTGCTGAGCCAAGGTTTCCAGGTTGTGTTGGGGGAGCGGATCGATGAGTTCACTGCCGTCGAGTTGCTGTAGATCAGCGATAAAGGTTTTGGCGTGCTCGCTATCCATTAGACAACCCGATCGCAATTCCACCATAAACATTTGCCGGACGGCATGGGCAAGGCCATAATCCTTGCTGGCAAAGATGCAGGTAATGTCAGTGCCATAGAGGGAAAACCAAGTTTGCCAGTTGCGGGTCACTGGATGACGCATCACCCCACAGGCAATTTGATGATCTTCTAGAGACGAAGCGAGCGCGGACTGTTGCCAAAGCACATCACTCATAGACAATTCCCTATTAGATTTGCCCTGAGGATAGCTCGATTCCCCTAATCTGTCAGCGGCACCTTAAGTTTCGAGTAAGTCTTTAGCCTCTTGCAACTGGGTCACCCAAACGCGATCGCCTAACGCGACTAATAATCCAGTGGTCGTGGCGATCGTTAAGATGCCCGCAATCCAAAACTCGCTGATGATAGGACTCACCCCCAGGGCCAGCAGCATCTCCGAGATGGCCAGATAAGCAAAATACAAAAAGATACTGAGTTCTACCCAGGAACCCGCAGTTGTAAACCGAGCTAACCCTTGAGGATTATCGAACTTCTGCTCTTGCCAATATTGCCGCAATACAATCGCGGGCCAGGCACTCAACATCACTAACCCAAACACCACAAAACCCACGAGGGGAAAGCTGCCCAACACTTGGGCTTGGCTCCACTGAGCGGTCGCGGCGGTCTTACCCGGTCCGGTAACCAGAGCATCAATTGAGACCGCCCACACGGCGGCCCAAAAGCGAGAGTGTTTGGCTAAAAACTGATAGAAAAAGTCTTTGTCATCGGCCTCGTCTTCTGTGTCTTCCTCATCCAGCCCTGCGATGTCACGCACCACGTCACTGATGAACCACACCATCGCGACAAAACCTGCACCATAAATCGCTGCTTTGAAGGAGGGAAATGAACTTGCGGCATACCACAAACCAATTAACCCAATCATGGGAAACACGGTATGAGTAAACCCAATTGCCGCCGCCCACGCCAGAGCATCGCGCACGGTCTTAAACCGCTTAAAACGACCAATAGTGGCAATGACCGCATCGGCAGCAATGCCAATGCCGATCGCGGCATTAATCAGTAAATATTGCCAATTGCCTGGGGCCAACAGCCACATCTTGAGGCCAACGTTTTCCATCATCTAGCTTTATCGAACCAGGTACCCGCGAATGGGCATAAACAAAATATGGACAAGCAGGGGCGTTTACTTAACCCAGGGCACAATTTTTGGCCCGCCTTAGCAATAAGGTAAAGGACTTTGAGAATCGGCGTTACTTGTAAGCAGATGCTTCCAACGTAATAGAACCTCGGACACCTGTACTGAACAAATCAAAAAGAGGATAATCGCGCGATCGCTCAGTTGATCAATGCCCCAACCAATGTTTGACCTGGCTTCGGTGAAAACAGATTTAGTGTTTTCGTGAAGGATTTTAGTATCGATCAAACCAGCCTCTGCAACCACCATCACAGTATTTTACCTGCAAAAATGAGAAGATTATGAAAGTAATACTTTACCCAGCAGCAACTCATACTGTTTCCAGGGGCACTGAGTCGCCCATGCAGAATAATTGCTGATTCCTATGCTCGCCTTTGTTGCTGAAATCATCAACGCTATGAAGTCTCGCTTGTTCATTCGTAAATTGCATCGCACGATTGCCCCCATTGTCTTGCTACCGTTACTCATTACAGTCACAACAGGGGTGATTTATCGCCTATCCAAAGACTGGTTTGGGTTATCTCGTGACCAGGTGCATTTTTTGATGACTCTACACGAGGGTGAATATCTCGGCCCCACCTTGGAGCCTATCTACGTTTTGCTGAACGGTTTGGGATTGCTGTGGATGTTGGGCACGGGTGGCGTGATGGTCTGGCAAAATATCAGCCGCTCTTTTAAGCGCAGTGTTGAAACTGTCCCCGGTAGTCAGGATGCCTAAATAGCTACCGGCCACGCTGATAGCTGAATGCTCTATCGGGTCCAGGCTTTTATGAGTACTGACCGTTTCGTGAGGCAGCCATGGTGTCCTTCAAAACTAACTACATCGGTCACGATCGCGCCTACCAGATAAAGCGCCAAAATCCAGACTTTGCCGGGTGGATTCAGCACGACGAATTTACCGAAGATTGGCAAAAAACGTGGTTGCCGTTGATGGCTCACGCGGCTTTTCCCAAACAAGGTTGGTTGCTAGAGCTGGGATGTGGCGCGGGTAATTTGAGTATTGCTTTTGCCCAGGC
>CAZLYS010000247.1:0-3899 GCA_964563415.1 uncultured Halomicronema sp. | reverse complement strand
GGTTGCTAGAGCTGGGATGTGGCGCGGGTAATTTGAGTATTGCTTTTGCCCAGGCGGGGTATACCGTTAGCGGCATTGACATTGCTCCGACCGCAATTGAGTGGGCCCGCGAAAACGCTGCTTCTGCCTCTGCCGAGGCAACGTTTTTAGAGGGCAGCGTCTTGACTTTAGAGGCCTGCGCCGATGAAGCATTTGATATCGCGCTAGATGGTCGCTGTCTGCACTGCATTATTGGTCGCGATCGCGCTCAATTTCTCCAATCAGTCCATCGAGTTTTGAAACCCAATGGCGTGCTCACGATTTGCTCAATGTGCAACGACGTGCCCGACACCCTTCACTTTCGGGAAACCTTTGATCCGGTATCTCGTTGCACGATTCAAGCGGGGATTGCAACCCGTTATATCGGCGACTCCAATGAGATCTTGCAGGAGATTATGGCCGCTGGCTTTCGCCTTGCGTCAGTCACCTTGGTGCCGCCGCGTCATGAGGTGGATTTAGCCGATCTAATCGTCATTGCGACCAAGCTATCCTAAATGCTGCGATCGCTTCTGCAACCCCTACCGCCTCATTTATGTCCCTCAAAACCAAATGCTTGTGGCAGCCGCCGAGACTGCTTTTGAGGGGAATTAGCCCAAGAACTCCTGAAAAATATCCCTGTGTTAACATCAGGGGAATATTCTTCAGACAATCACCCATGAGTAAGGTTCTAGTGCTTAACGCCTCTTATGAACCGCTCAACATCACGAGCTGGCGTCGAGCGATAGTACTAGTCATTAAGGGCAAAGCTGAACAGGTTGAACACAATGGTCGGTTTATTTACCCCAACATGCCTTTGCCAACGGTGATTCGCCTACGGAACTACGTCCGAGTGCCTTACAAAGAGATTCCTTTAACTCGACGCAACATCTTGCAGCGGGATGATCACACGTGTCAATACTGTGGGTTGTCTGCCGATGGGTTAACCCTTGATCATGTGGTGCCGCGATCTCGGGGCGGCGGCGACACTTGGGACAATATGGTGACGGCTTGTGTCCGGTGCAATGTGAAGAAGGGCAATCGGACTCCTCGTGAGGCCTCCATGCCGCTAAGTAATCCACCAAGGCGACCCCACAGCAGCCTCTTTTTTGAAGTCACTCGCCAGGTCAGGAGTGGTACCCATGCCGAATGGAAAAAGTATGTCATTGGCGTTTAAGGCCATTGCACCATTGATTGCAAGGGAAATTTGAGCCTCCATCACGCGGTCAACGAATTCATGAGCAGTGCATACCGGTCAGCGATTTTAGGCCTAACTGGTAGTGGCACTTGAAACTTCTGCATGGATATCCGCTTCGCTGGGCGTTACAGCCACTTCAGCCATACGGATAATGTCTTGGCGAGGGTTAACTTGGGTGATTTGCACTTGCAAGCGCTCACCAAGGTCTACATTACGCTCAAAGCGCATGGGCAGTTCTAACCCCAAATCTTCAAACATCACGAGACCTAAGCGATCGCCTTCTCGGAGCCAACGCAGGAGCATGACTGACCAAATATAGTCCAGCCCTTGACGGCGCAAGTATTCCAGCGCCCAGTAGCGCTTCGTTTGGCGTTCAACCAATACGGCCTCATACGCGCCCGAACTCACGCCCTGAGTCAATTCCGTAATTTCTTCAGACGAGAATGGTAAAGGTTCGCCGCGCAAATGGGCCTTGATTTGAAAATGGGCGAGCAAATCGGTATAGCGCCGAATGGGAGAGGTCACTTGACTATACCCTTCTAACCCAAGGGTGGCATGGCGAGCCGGCGTAATGCCCATTTCACTGCGGGGCATGCAGCGGCGAATCGCAGAGTAGCGCACCAAAGCCGATGGCAACTGCATGAGTTCTTCTTCCGGTGGCAGCTCAGGCTGGGGCTGACTGCGGAATGGCATCGCCAAAGCATGATCTTGACCGTAACGAGCAGCGACTTCGCCAGCCAAAATCATCATTTCAGCAACGAGTTCCCGAGACGGGGAGTCGTCCAACACTTTAATCTCGATGAACTCTTGCTCGTTCTCTTGAGACACGCGAATTAAAGTCTCCGGCATGTGGATGTTGATTGCCCCTTGCTGCTGACGCCACTGTTCGCGCACTTTGGCCCAATAAGCGATCGCGAGCAGTTCAGGTTCTGCTTGGATATCCAAATCCAACATTTCATCGACGTCTTCATAGGTGAGGCGATAAGTGGGCTTCACCAGGCTGGCGGCAATTTGATAATCGGCGATCGCTCCGGCCTCTGTTAGCACCACCCCAAAGCTCAGCGCACAATGCACTTCCCCCTGCACCAAGCTCATCGGCCCCGTGGCCAGCTCTAGGGGAAACATGGGCACCATGCCCGTGGGCAAATAAACCGTGGTGCATCGCCGCCGCGCCTCGAGGTCTAAATCATCCCCCGGCAAGAGCCATCGGGTTGGATCGGCAATATGAACCCATAAGCGCTGCTGACCATCTGGCAAGGTTTCCAGACTCAGAGCATCGTCAATTTCGCGAGTGCTTTCATCATCAATGGTATAAGTTTTGAGACCCGTCAAATCCAGCCGATTGGCATCGGCGTCTGGCGGTGGATTGCCTAGGCGGTGTTGCGCCATGGTGAGAAGAGCCTCTGAAAAGTCCACTGGGATTTGCCGTCGACGCAGTTCCAGGTTTTCATGCACCTGCCAAACACCAAGATCGACCAGCAAGTTAAAGGCTGATTCTTGGCTCAATCCCCGGCCTACAGCAGACAATACATCTTGGGCAGGGGCCTTTTGATTCGATTCTTCGCCCAAGAGTGCCAGCTTTTCAATCACTTCTAGGCGCGGGCGATCGCTCTTCTGCCATTCTACCGATTCGCCCGCTAGACGTTGTTGAACCCGCGACAGAAATCCCTCCCATTCGGCTTTGCGTTGCGCTTCTTTCTCAATTTGATGGAGGAGTTCTTGAACCTGACCGGCCGATCGGGGCTCGTAGCGATCGCCCTTTTGTTTGAAATAAATCTTGTCTGCCGACAACATCTGGTGAGCTGCATAGCAAAAAGCCGCTCCCTGATCAGAGAACAGCAGCATCGCTAAAGCAGCGGGATTAGTGGATTCACTGGTTTCACTCAGAAGCTCCCAAGCCACTTCTAAGTTGCTGGGATCAACGTAGCTCTCAGCCTCAGCTAGAACTGCCCTTAAACTGTCTGGCTCAAAAGCTTGTCCGCCAAGTTGAAACGTGAATGAGCGAGGGTGAACCGTGTGGGACTGCCCCTGATCGTCTAAAACGATCCAGTTTTTTTTGCCCTCGGGCCGATCTAAAACACCCAGTCGGGGACTCCCTTTGACCTGGAATTCGACAAGTGTCCCCTTTTCCACAGTCCCAAACGTTCCCTACGATGATGATGACATCTCAAGCATAGCGGCTGAGGCGATCGCGCGGTTAGCCTTCAGTGTTGACGTAAGGCAACAGGGCCAGCATGCGAGCACGCTTGATGGCGGTCGTCAGATCTCGCTGCTGCTTAGCCGTCAAACCCGAAATGCGCCGGGGCAAGATTTTGCCACGCTCGGTAATAAACTTGCGAAGAAGATCGACGTCTTTATAGTCGATAGCGTCTCCGGGCTTGATGGGAGACAGACGACGACGGAAATATGCCATTGGATTACCTACCTCTTTGATCCTGACCTGATTGGATTACTTAATTTCTTTGTGCACAGTGTGCTTGTTGCAGTGAGTGCAAAACTTTTTCAGCTCAATGCGGCTGGGGGTATTACGACGATTTTTCTCAGTCGTGTACCGAGAAACCCCATTCGACCGCTTATTGTTGTTGGTGCGACACTCGGTGCACTCAAGGGTAATTACTAAACGAACGCCTTTAGCCATGACAAGTTAGATCAGCCTTAAAAATTTTGAGAGACACAATCTCCTATT
>CAZLYS010000246.1:0-6623 GCA_964563415.1 uncultured Halomicronema sp. | reverse complement strand
AAGCAGCCGGGCTCCTTCTATCACCTGTCCAAGGTGCATGACTCCCATAATATTCACTTTGCTTGCAAGATTTGGGGCCTGCGGGCTACCGATCTCAACCAAGGCGTTGTGTACGGTGTCTTGACCGAAGAGACCGGCATGGATGAGTTGCTCATCAACCGTCTAGACTATGACGGTGTCTTTGGTACAGCGCTCAACCGCTTCTGTATTCAAGCAGCGGTGGGGCATCCCCTCACGGTGTATGGCAACGGCAGCCAAACTCGTGCCTTCCTAGATATTCGAGACACCGTGCGTTGTATCGAAATCGCAGTTGGCAACCCGGCTGATTCTGGTGAGTTCCGTGTCTTTAACCAATTCACCGAGATGTTTAGTGTCAACGACCTCGCGAAGCAGGTGCAGCAAGCGGGCGGCACGCTAGGTGTGAAGGTAGAGGTGCAAAATCTTGAGAACCCTCGGGTTGAAGCCGAAGATCACTACTTCAATGCAAAAAATACCAGCCTCTTAGATTTAGGTCTGCAACCCCACTATTTATCTGACTCGCTGTTAGATTCCTTGCTGAATTTTGCGACCAAGTACAAAGGTCGTGTTGATCAGAGTCAGATTCTACCGAAGGTGAAGTGGCGTCGTTAGAGCGACTTTTTACCCTGTCAATTGACTGCAAAGGAGATTAGATTTACCGACATTCTTAGAGCCTCCATAGGCTTCTAGAAAGCAGTGAGTCTAGTCTCTTTTTGGTATGTCCGATTGTTTGTTTGAATGTTTTAGCTTCGAGTGACAAGCCCATGCGTATCGCCGTATTTACTGAAACTTTTTTGCCCAAAGTCGATGGTATTGTGACCCGCCTCAAGCACACCGTAGAACACCTGCAACGACTGGGGCATGAGGTCATGGTGTTTTGCCCAGAGGGGGGCTTAACATCCTATAAAGGGGTGCAGATTCATGGGGTTTCAGGACTGGCATTTCCGCTTTATCCCGAGCTCAAGCTGGCATTACCCCGGCCTTCTATCGGCGATGCCGTCGAAAAGTTTTCACCGGATTTGATTCACATCGTCAATCCGGCAGTGTTAGGAATGGCAGGCCTATTTTATTCCAAAACGTTGAATATTCCGTTAATGGCGTCTTACCACACCCATTTACCTAAGTATCTTGAGCACTATGGCTTGGGTGTCTTGGAAGGGGTGATGTGGGAGTTAATTAAGGCAGTTCACAACCAGGCTCGCATTAATTTAGTCACCTCCACGGCGATGCAAGACGAACTCACTGCTCATGGCGTAGAACGAGTACAAGTCTGGCAGCGCGGCGTCGATACGGAATTGTTCCGTCCTGTACTCGCCAGCCGTGAGATGCGCGATCGCCTGACGCAAGGTCACCCTGACGCCCCCTTACTGCTGTACGTTGGT
The DNA here is from genome assembly GCA_964563415.1 of uncultured Halomicronema sp. GTDB lineage: Bacteria > Cyanobacteriota > Cyanobacteriia > Phormidesmidales > Phormidesmidaceae > Halomicronema. The sequence goes on along the minus strand of CAZLYS010000246.1, from coordinate 5,223 downwards.
CGTCTCTCCGCAGAAAAAGAAGTCGATCGCATTAAGCCCGTCCTCGAATCCATCCCCGATGCTCGATTAGCGTTGGTAGGCGATGGCCCTCATCGGGAGGATCTAGAGAAGCATTTTGCCGGTACGCATACAAACTTCGTCGGCTACTTAGCGGGCGAGGAACTCGGCTCCGCTTATGCCTCTGCCGATGCCTTTGTGTTCCCCTCTCGAACAGAAACCCTGGGCTTAGTGCTGCTGGAAGCGATGGCCGCAGGTTGTCCCGTAGTCGCGGCAAATGCAGGGGGCATTCCTGATATTGTGACGAACGGCGAGAATGGCTATCTCTTTGATCCGCAAGATGACGGAGGTGCGATCGCCGCGACCCAACGCCTACTTGATCGCGGAGCTGAGCGCGAACTCATGCGCCGCAATGCCCGCATTGAAGCGGAAAAATGGGGTTGGAATGCTGCCACTCGCCAACTGGTCGATTTCTATACTGAGATTCTGAACGATGATAATGCGATGCCTACAGCCGCTTAATGTCGCTACCGCCGTCTGAGCTTGCTGACTAACTTACGCGAAAATTGAACATTTAACTTTTCGTGATCGGCCCAGTCCTGCAAAATTCGGTAGAAAAGCTGGCGGTCAGGCGCTTGTAAGACAGCAGTTTGGTCAGCGGTTTCAATCGCGTAGGGATAACCACCGCCCACGATGACTTCTGCCTTGACCCAATTGATTACAGTTTCAGCCATTCCCGCTTCCCAAATCCATAGAGGCATTTCGAGGCGAGCGGGGGGACGATCACGAGTGGTTTGTAGATAGGTAAACGTCACTTGGTCTTGCTGGTCACCGTATTTATCGAGAATGCCCTCGCGATCGCATTGCAGTAGCGGCGTGCGATCGCCCCACTTCATCAACCGATTCACAACTTGAGCATCGTGAATCGTTTCCACAGCCCTCACCTCGGCATCGTATTGCTGCAATAGTGTCGTGATGTCACGCGCATAGGAAGTATCGATAAACCCCACCAAAGGCACTTGATACTGTTGACTGGTTGCCAGTAAGTTGACCATGGCATCTACATAAGCAGCTTGGCTCTCGGGATCAAACGCATCTGCAAAGGTTACAACCAGTGAGCCGTCGAAGAAGACGAGCGTGCGCTCAGGATGCGTGCAGGTTTTCATGTAGCCGATGAGGCGATCTACTTCCATCTCAAAGCGGCGGATATTCACTCGTCGGTCAACAGGATCACCTTGGTGATTGACCCGCAGATCTTCTGGAGTCAGCACATCCAGCGCAATGTCTTTGGTGTACTCGCCATCAGACGTATGCGGATTCTCGAACCAGCCGATCTGAATCAGCGCTACCGGCAATGACACATCTTTGCTCGGGAAAATCTGAGAGCCATCTACCGCAAAGGTTGTCACGCTTGATAGTTGCTCTTTCACCCAGAGCAAGCTGTCTTCACGGTTTTCCCAGTGATGGGGGTTGGCAATGACGCCTTTGCTAACGGCATCAAACGGTTCCAGCAAATGTGCTCCGATGCCCCGCTTCGACAAACGCTTTGCCGTATTCTTAAAAGGTTCTTGAGTCAATGTTTTCCAAGCCTGGCGATACCGTGCCAGATCCTGTCCTAAAGTCTGATCAAACGTCGAGAGGGCTTCGCGTTTTTCTGCTAACACAGCGCGGATTTGAGCAGGGCTAACTGGCATAAATCCTGTATCTCTTCACAGAACAAATGTATTGTACCGTTGTTTTTCAAGATGCGATCGGCCAATTGGGTATTTGTGTAATGGAGCTTAAGGTCTTTGAAAGATGAACCTGCGATCGCACGCTGCCTATAGTCATTGAAGATCGATAGTTTTTCAGGGGCCATAAGTTATGTGCATCAATAAACGTAATATCCTCGCTGGTAGCCCGCCCAATATCGCCATCAACACTTCGCTGTAAACCTGCATTAACAGCAAGAATACTTGCAATGCAATCGTCCTCAATTTAATTGATGACTCGCAACATTGCATCAGCATGACAGTTTAGACCATTTATCGCCTCTCTGATCTGCATTCACCTCGATTATTTAGTGTTTAGAAACGGGGTTTTCAAAGTTCGCAGTAATTCATGAATTCCTTTTTATCAGCTATAACCGAGAACTGATTGAAATACAGGCTTATATAGAAGTAGAGTTCGACGTTTTTAAAGACAGTGTTTGGGCAGAAGCAGCCTGTATGCCTAGTTTTACCTAATCACGATCAAGGGAGAGCCCAAACATAAACAACGTGGATTTGATAATAATAGTCAAGGTCAATTTTGTATGATGGAATATAAATTGATGATCAAATTTCAGAATCTGAATCAAATATTTGAGTGCTAACAGTCCCTTAGATGGATGTGCAGGCAATTCTAAATATCGCCAAATCGTAGACTTGTAATATCCTCCAATCACATCACTCTCAATTTCTCTCTGTATTTCTGCTGGTAATTTTGATAAAGCACGCTTTCTAACATACAAACTAGTCTTTTCTAGTCGCTTGAAGTCAGTTGACATAGACTGGCAAGACATCCTATACCAAACAAGAACCTGGGGTACATTAACGAACTCATATTTTTCTGCTAAGCGAAGATACAAATCATAATCCTGGCTTGCCTCTAAATTCTCATCCCATAAGCCAATACTTTCTAGAGCTTCTTTACGCACTAAAATATTGGAGCCACTAACAATAAAACAATTCTTTAAGAGATTGATATAAATATCTCCGGAAACTGAAGTCCGACTTGTCGCCCTTGGATTTTTACTTTTTTCATCGAAAGTATCAACCCAGCAATAAACAGTTGACGCTAATGGATTAGATTTGAGCACATTAAGTTGTAGCTCAAGCTTATCTTTAAGCCATAAATCGTCTGCATCTAGAAACGCTATAAACTCCCCCTTCGAGTTGTGAATGCCTCGATTTCTGGCTGCGGCAGCACCGGAGTTAAGAGAGCTAATGACTTTGAGTCTAGAGTCTTTAATCTCCTCTAAAAGACTCAAGGTGTCATCGACTGAACCATCATCAGAAACTATGACTTCAATATCAGTAAAGGTCTGATCAAGTGCAGATCTAACTGAATCTACAATTGTTTTTTCGGCATTGTAAGCAGGAATGATAACAGAAATTTCAGCCATACTTTTTACTTTTTCCTGCGAGCCTTAATTATTGTAGTTTTTGACGCAAATAAAACTGGTAAGCTTCTTGGTTGAAATTCTAGAAAAATTTACATATTTCATCAATTAAGTCTGTCTAACTATAGGTCACTGTGGCCTCTGAGTTATCCTGCAGCGTTGTTACTTGGGTTTTTGGTTCGTAAGGGATCCACAAGTTGTCCACATCAATGAGCGCAATGTACTCATGTCCTGAATTTGGTCAATGACTTGCAATATTGCATTGGTAGAACCATCGTTAATGATGTGTTAAAAATCCTCAAATGCTTATACCAGTAAAGAATTGAAGGTCTCTGCAAGAGTCTTTTCAGCGTTGTAGGTAGGTATCACCATGGAAATAGACGGAAACAGTCGGGCTATTCATGATCAAGATGGGGTGAAGGGGGCGAAAAATGGAGGTATTTTGCTAGCTGCTTCGCTCTTGCAACCGATACGCTGAGCGACGTTAACTGGCTTTTAAGCGAGCAGTTGAAATGACTGATAAAACATAGCGACAGATACCGGCAAAATTTCCTTGATAAAAACTCATTTGACACTGCAAACCGAGATCTGACTGACGTAAGCCATGGGCAGAAAGATGTTGCAGCATGCGTTTTAGGGTGCCTAAGCTAAATTTAGTGAGCAAAAAGGGCTGTTGCCAAAGGGGCACGTCGAGCATCATAAGTTGGCACGTACATGTCCCATAACGGTAGGTCAGTGGTAACAAGTAATCTCGTTCTAGGCGAGCAGCCGGAATATAGTGCTGAATTTGCATGGCGGGAGTGTAGTAAATTTCCCATCCGTGTTTGGCTAGACGTAGTGAGATTTCGTAATCGTCTCCCCCTTGAGAGATTCTCACTAAAGTGCGGGGAATGTATGCTAACCAAGCCGATCGTCGAACGACCAAACCTGCTCCTGCCGGTAAAATCTGGCGCTCAGGGTGCAAGCGATAAGGCTCTGAACCGTAGTTTTGTAATGCTAAAAACTTGGAGATAGGCTTAATCGGGATTTTTGGCGGCTGCTCAAAAGCTGCTTCGGTTTTGCCACCGTAGGCACCTACCTGAGGGTGTTCTTGCCCAAACTGAACGGCGGCGGCAACCCAGCCTGGATCAGGCCAATTATCGTCATCCAAAAAGCCGACGAATGTGCCCGTTGCTTGATCAACTCCGCATTGGCGGGCAAAGGCTAGGCCTTGTTGAGGTTCAAAGACGTAGCGTAAGGGAACGTCCGATCGCCAGGAAGATTGCGCTTGCAGAGCGATCGCGGCTGTCTCATCCTGACTATTGTTATCCACAATGATGACTTCCCACTGCAGATTGTTGGGAATGACTTGATCCCGCAGATACGAGAGAACCGTTGGCAGTCGCTCAGCGCCGTTATAGGTGGGGATAACGACTGATAAATCCATCGCCTTGCTCCATCAGGCCAAACACAATGACACACCCTAAAAGCAAAGTAATCTCAGGTCAGTCCGTCTCCAGTAACGTCTAGGGCGGCCAGACACTGACACAACCCAGACACAAGAAGAAGGCGACTAGAGAAAATCTGCTCGCTTTTAAAGTGCCCAGTTGTCGTGCTTAATCCACTGAGTCGCCATTATCGACACTGGTAGCGAGCATCAAGGAAATATCAAACCAATCAAGATCTCTACACTGCGGTGGCTGCTTCCGGCGGGGCTGAGGTATCGACCACATCATCATCCGAAACAATTGAGCGGAAGGTTAGGGTCCCTTCGCGGCAACTGACTTGAACGGTGCTGCCTTCGGGAAAAGTTTCTTCCAAAATCTTGGTCGCGATGGGGTTTTCCAGCTCTTTTTGGATGGCGCGCTTGAGCGGCCGAGCACCGTACACTGGGTCATACCCTACCTTCGCAATGTGATCGATCGCGGCTTTGGATAATGACAGCGATAGTTTTTGGTCGGCCAACCGTTGCTCAATGCGGCGTACTTGAATAGTGACAATGGCCCGTAGCTGCTCTTGTCGTAAAGGATGGAACAAAATTAGATCATCAACACGATTCAAAAATTCTGGGCGGAAGTGGCTACGGAGAGCTTTGAGCACTAGCT